>JALEHC010000552.1 GCA_022763215.1 Saprospiraceae bacterium | reverse complement strand
TCGAGTTTGACGGGTTCGCCCCATTCGCCGGTATACAAACGTTCTCGAGAGTACAATTCACAAACCACATCGGAGGAAGCAGTGTAGTCACATAAGGTGTAAAATACCCTGGAATAGTCAAGATTAAAAGCTGTATGAGCAGCATGTCGCGTAGGTATATTGAAGCGATCATCCAATACTTTTGGTTTGTCGCCCTCCACAGCTTTCATGATCTTTATATATGGTCTTGGTGGATCGAGGGTATCTTTTTCATAAACAAAGCGAAAAGAGGAGAAGTATAGAGAATCGCCATAGAGTGCTGGTGCAAAATCAGAATAAGGAGAATTGATCTCATTACCTGCATGGAGTATCGTATCTGGTGATTGGACTTGTTTAGCCATTTCTTCCTGGGCCCATTCACAATTTTCGATAGACTGTTTTGCCTTGCGAACGATAGGGCCAGAGTTACGGGAGTGTAATTGAAGGAATTTTTGGTAGGAAGCTTTCGCTAAATTATATTTCCCCAAGTATCGATTCATTTCACCGCGCCAGAAGTGAGCGATAGGGAACCGATTAGATGTATCCACTTGGATAAGTTTTTGGTAGGCGGTATCTGCTTTGGCAAAAGAGCCATAATTACGAGCAGACTCTGCGAGGCGGTAGCGATTGACCAGGTCAGTACTGTCAAACTCCAGTGTAATCTGATAATATTCGTAGGCAGAAAAATAGTCGCCTTCCTGGAAAGACTCATCAGCAGCTTTTTGCCATGCCTTTTTTGTCTGAGCAGAGAGGGTAGCTAAAGAAGCTATGACAAATAAGGTAATGAGAACGATAACTTTGCTTTTCATAAATCCGGTTTTCACAATAATCGAAACAGAAGTGTAGTGTCTCAGAGCATCATTAAATTAGTGGACAAATTTTGAATACGGGCAATGGCTTCACTTTCGTGATAATGTAGCGGAAAGAAAGCTCCCAACCACCATATCTGCCAGTAGCTACATCAAAATCAGAAATATTGATATCGTAGGTTAATCCGAGATGGATTTCGTTGTAATACAATTCAAAGCCCGGGAAAATAGCATCGCCAAAGTCGTCGAAACGATAGCCGACATTAAACTGCAAGGCCGTTTGTTTCCCCAATTCTCGATTGAAATAAAACCGACCTCCAATAACGCCAAGTGCTTCAAAATAAGGCCCTTGCATCTGAACATTGGCATTGGCAATAACATCTACTTCTTTACCCACCTGTATTTTACTATGAATATATGGACTGAGTCGCATAAACAAGCGAGCTTCATCATCTTCATAAAAAGCCTGATCAGGTTGAGAGATATGATACAAAGCAACACCAAAGTCAACTTTGGAGCGCTTTTCTAGTCGATTTACCAACTGAGCATTGGTACTTTGCTGCCACCTAAAATTCAGTCCAGCCGAAAAATCAAAGAAAATTCGAGACGTACTGCTAAATGCTTCCCCATTTGAAAGTCCCGGATCGACTACATCGCCGTTCCATTGCCGATCAAACAGCAAGTCGTCCATATTAAAGCCCCTTTGGTTAAAGCCAAATAAAGCTCCAGCTGTGGTATAAAAATTGGAAGAAAGTTGTCGCGTATATGTTCCCGTCAAACCAATGTTAACAGCAGATAATTGGGATGTACCGGCCTGATCGTAGTTAATGAGCAAACCACCAGAAAAGAAGCTTCTTTGAAAATTGCTATTCAGAAACTTCATATCTGCGGAAGCAGAAGCCGTACGATATTTGACGGGTACTTGCTCCCACTGGCTTCGATAATTGGCAATAAACCGAACATCACCCTGATAGATACCAGTTAGTGCGGGACTAATGTTGAGTGGAGCGTTATAGAATTGGGAAAAATGGATATCCTGCGCCTGTAGTGAACAGAGGCCAATAAAGCCAAATAGGCTTGCCAAGAGGATTTGTTTCAACATATTGGCGCAATTAATTGCAACAATGGGTGTTGCTAGGTGTTTGTGTGTAAAATTTATGTTCATAACCAAGGATATTTCCGAGCAATAGCAAACAGCTGCATTCAGCGGTTGAATTGCTCGTTAGTTCATGAGATTGAGGGAAAATAAACATTTTATGCCAATTTTCCGGTATCAGAATATTCGTAAAGCACAGAATAAGAACAAAATAGCCACACAGCAGCCGTTTTTGTCAGTAAACTGTTGCAAAAAGATTATATCTGTTATTAAGCCTGTTTGATAAGAGATAGCTTACAAAACAAGGCCGGAATAGTCCGCCAAGGGATTATTCAGCCAAATACAGTGTTTCATGTGTACGCTGTTGCGTTTGTTTCTCAAAGCTAAATTGGAGTATCGGGGAGTACCTCTTGTAATATTACTATAGACGGATTTCCCTTCTTTTAGTTTCCTTTGTCTGGAAAGACTTTAGAAACTATTCAGGAGTGTTTTGCCTTAGGACGTACCCAAGACGTTTGTTTTCTCACAGCGTAAATTCTTTTTATTTTATTTTTTTTAATACGAACAAATTACTATATTTGTCTTGTACTTATTCCAAATATCTTATTATTCAAACGAATTAGCAAGTTAATCGCTGCTTTTTGCAGTTATTTTGTAAGGAGCGCACCAATAAATTGCAATTTTCTTTAATAATAAGATAACTCCATTAAACCTACCGAAACAAAAAAGAAAAATGATTCCACACTTTCTTCTTTAAAAGAAAGTGATTAAATTGGGGTCATTGACAATTAAGTTCCCATGTTAAAACAATAAGGAGTATATACTAGATATATGCCCTTTGCTTTCCCATCTAATTTGTGTATCCGTTTGACTACGCTTTGAGTCGTGTAGTTGTCGTATCCTATTACGGATTAAGATCACTATGCTTCTATCTACTTACTAATTACACTAAAATCGATCAATTCCACTTGTCTATTTTTTGGCAAGCTATTTGATCAATTGTTAAGGACGATCTATTACACAACCAACTTCAAAAAAGTAAAGGCGTGAAACGTACAATGACCCTTGCTGTAATGGTCTTTGTGGTAGTACAACTACGTGCAGAGATTATCTACGTAAAAGCAGGTAACAACGGAAATGGCAAATCATGGAAATCAGCGATTGGTAAGCTGCAAGATGCCCTTGCAATTGCAGAGGCAGGTGATGAAATTTGGGTAGCGACGGGTACTTACTTTCCAACTGACGGCTATGATCGTGATGCATCGTTTGTAATTCCAAATGGTGTAGCTGTTTATGGTGGTTTTCTGGGCCACGAATCAAAAAGAGAACAGCGCCAATGGAAAAAATATCCAACTATTCTTTCCGGTAATATCGGCAATCCAAATCTTAAAAATGATAATTCATTCACAGTAGTTTTGCTTAAAAATGTGAATGAAACAACCCTGATTGATGGTGTTATCATCACTCAAGGTTTTGCAAACGGACTAAGTAAGCTTGGTACAAAAAAACGCTGTGGTGGTGGAATCTTTATTGATGCTACACAGGAGCTTACCAACCCAATTATCCGCAATTGCCTTTTCGAAAATAACTTTGCTCGCGACGGTGCTGCTATTTTCAACCATTCTATCAACGCTACTTCAGCACCTACAATTACTTACTGCCAATTCATCAACAATCGTGCTGATCTTGACGGTGGTGCTATCTATAACCTAAGCGATGATAAAGGTTATTGCCAGCCACTTATAAGCCGTTGTTATTTTAAAGGCAATGAAGCAACTTATGGTGCAGGTATCATGAACAAGGCTCCTTCCGCAACCGGAAGAGTTAAGCCTCGTATTCGCGACAGCCACTTTTACCAAAATACATCCTATATCAGAGGAAGCAGTATCTACAGCACTCGCGAAAAAGGAGTGCTCGACCCAGAAATGACTAATTGTACCTTGGTTGATAATGTCGATACAGTGGGTCGTTCCAACAGCAAGAGACCAGAAATTACGAATGATAAAAGCAGCGAATTATATTTCCGCGAAATAATTAGCTACTAAAAAGTTAATTAATAGCATATTACTCAAGGCCAATTCAGTTTCTGGATTGGCCTTTTCATTTGTCAATTACCATCACTATTCCTACCTTAGGTTCTTCCAATGTCAAATTTGCTCAGATATGAAACAGCTTTGTTTGCTTTGCTTTATTCTTTTTCTTGCTGCTTGCTCTTCTTCCGAAGTCCCTCAAGAAGCACTCGATATCATCGAGACCGTCAAACAGGAATTTGCACCTGACAAGCGGGTCGCACGATTTGATATTCAGGCTGAAATGCAGGAGAATGGTAAAATTTTACTCCAAGGCGAGTCTAATCTACCTGATGCGGTAGCACAGCTTACGCAAAAAATGGAAGCAGCGGGTTTGCCTTTCGGCAAACAGATCACTATGCTGCCAGCCAAAGAACTCGAAGGCCAGATTCATGGTGTTGTACGGCTTTCCGTTGCCAATATTCGATCTGAACCTAAGCATTCTGGTGAATTAGCCACCCAAGCTATGTTGGGTACGCCTTTAAATGTTCTCAAGCAACAAGAAGACTGGTATTATGTACAAACGCCGGATGGCTATTTGAGCTGGTTGGATAAAGGTGGTTTCCAGCTAATGGATGAAAAAACATTCCTCAACTGGCAAAAAAAAGAAAAAGCAGTCTTCTTACCAGATTTTGGTTTTGCATATCAACATCCTGACGAGCAATCAACTGTCGTATCTGATCTCCTTGCCGGAAATATTATCGCCAAGTATCGAGAAGAAAATGGATTTACCCAAGTCGAGTTCCCAGATGGCCGTATTGCCTATGTTCCTAGCTCTCAACTCATGGCATACGATAGCTGGCTGGCCAGCCGACAACCTGACGCCACTCAAATACTCGATGATGCACGCCGCTTTCTGGGACGCCCCTACTTGTGGGGCGGAACATCGGGCAAAGGGGTAGATTGTAGTGGTTTCACCAAAACGGTATTTTTCCTGAATGGAATTCAATTGCCACGAGACGCTTCCCAGCAAGTACATACGGGCATTGCAGTTGAAACGGATACAAGCCTGGTAAACCTACAAGCCGGAGATTTATTGTTTTTTGGCCGAAAGGCCACCGCGGAACAAAAAGAAAAAATTACACATGTAGCCATTTATATGGGAGATGGACAAATTATTCACTCGTCTGGCAATGTCAAGATAGAGAGCCTGCGACCGCAAGACCCGAATTTCGCCGAAGAGCGGCTACAGACCTTTGTTCGTGCCAAGCGCCCACTTGCTTCTGTTGGTGAAAATGGAATTATTCCACTCCAAAGCCTGGAGCTGTATCAATAGATTTACTGCTTTATCTGCTGAGCAGCAATTGCTCCAGATTCCATAGCAGCATTCAGGGACGCATTCGCTAAATAGTCTCCAGCCAGTACAACTCGCTCAGATACGCGCACCATTTCCCCGGAAGGGGCATAATGTAAATCTTCCAGCAAAGGTAAGGCATGACCGATATCGTACTTTCGTAAATACGTCACATTTGAAATACCACAATAGGTTTTGAGTTCATCTTGAACTTGCTCAATTAGTTGATCGTCCGAAAGTTCATGGGCTTTTACGACCGTTACAGACAGCAAAGCTCTTCCGGGCATATCTTCCAAATCAGAGGGGAAGTGATAATTATTGATAAGGGTATCTCGTTCAGCCAAAAGCCCGATAATCGGTTTTCCAAAAGAAGAACGAGGTACCTGAAAGTACAAGTTTTGGCAACTTTGCCAAGCCTGTTGAGGCACGTTCTGGTCGGGTAGTATTTCGGCAGGAGCCGTAGCCACGATTGTAAAATCAGAGGCACGTTCTGTCCCATCTTCCAGAACGATTTTATCGTCCTCTACCCTTTCCACACTGGTATCCATCAAAAAAGTGGTCTTTTTTAACTGGCTTTTCAATTGCTGCGGAATAGCAGCTATACCGCCTTTTGGAATAGCTGCATGCCCTTCGGCAAACATTTTAAAGACGAAACGAAACATTCGGCTGGAAGTTTCCAGCTCCGGCTCCAGAAAAATACCGGAATAGAAGGGAAGAAAAAAATGCTCAATAATTTTAGTGGAAAAGCCATATTCGCGCAGGTAAGTCATGGTATCCATTTCCGGTTCTGCAAAAATGGAATCAATACTCACTTTTTTGATTTCCTTGGTTAGCTTCCACACTTTCCATTTATCACTCCAGTCGGCAACTGAGGCAAAGAAAGTCGAAACTGCAAATGGTAAATACCGAAGCGGATCGCCCAAGGTAGAAGCACCCGATTGTTGCTGAATAATCGCCCCGGGCAAAAAGCGCTGCAATTCAAGTGCATCAAAATCGAGGTAACGCTGAGCTGCCGGATAACTGGTCAACAAAACCTGAAAACCATGATCAAAAACATAGTTGTTTTCTTGATCCGTTTTTAAACGCCCGCCGATACGATTGCTTTTTTCGATAATGGTTGGTGCAAACCCCATTTTTTCCAATTCAATGGCAGCAACCAAGCCCGCAACACCGGCACCGATTATATGAATATTTTCCATGCTATATTTTTGAAATTAGGCAGCTCCAAAATACTTTTTGTAAATCTTTTTTCGAGGATAAAAGCCAATAAATATTGCCGGGTAAAGCAGTAAGCTAATCAAAAAGTTAGGCCCTCGAAATGTCATATCGTCGATAATAATACAAGTGTTTTCTGTCTTTTTTCTAACGACATGCTTGTGTTCCCAGTACTTTAAAGGGAAAGGCAATTGTATGCCTTTATCTACAAAATAGGCTTCCTGTGCATTTATTTCGTCGGCAACAATATCACTCACCCATTCTGCCCGCACCGGGCTGGTAAATCGTAAATGAACCCGATCCCCTTTTTTCGAACCAGTAAATTCAACAATTTCAAAACCCACTCCTTTTGGTGCCAGCGCTTCAAACAAATCGCGGTCAAAGCGATTCATTACCTCTTTATAATTACCCTGTACAACGGTCGACAGTTTGATATTCATATTTTTCTAATTACAATCGGGGAATGAAACAGTAGGCAGGAAACTTTGTTGTCAATGTCTTTGGAGATTTTTCCAATCAATTGAAAATTCATAGCAATAATGCTCGCCTGATCACATTTCAGACAAGCCAATCCAATTGACGAGCTTAGTAGTCGGTAAATCTCTATCGAAAATCTTTTCCGATCCGAGTCAGAACATAAATAATTCCGCTAATTAAGAAGATTAAAGCAAGCATCGTATGAGATTTTGGTTTTGGGTAATCAAGTTGCTTTTAACTACAACTCCTTTATATATAATACGATTCTCACGCGATTGTTGCTACTTTGATCGGCCAATATTATTAAATGATCGACTACAAAATACTAAAATGGTAATTTTTCTAAATCGACATTACCACCTGTCAGAATCATCCCGACCTTTTTGCCTTCAAATACCGCAGGCTGCGTCATTACTGCCGCCAAAGGTACTGCACAGGAAGGTTCTATGATGATTTTCATGCGCTCCCAAATCAAACGCATCGCTTTGACGATCATTTCTTCCGTAACAGTGATAATGTCTTCCAGATTTTGCTGAATTATTTCAAAGGTTTTGTCGCTCAGGTTTGTACGCAAGCCATCAGCAATGGTATCGATTCGTTCATTCTGAACAATGTGGCCTTCCTTAAAACTCCGGTATGCGTCATTTACAATTTCTGGTTCTGCACCATAAACCAAAGTGCCCGGTGAAAAATATCGCGCACTCAAAGCGGTACCACTCATAAGCCCACCCCCTCCTATCGGAGCCATGATAACATCTAGTTTTGGACTATCTTCTATCAACTCCTTGGCAGCAGTTGCCTGCCCGGCAATGACATCATAATGATCAAAAGGATGAATAAAAGTAGCACCTTTTTCTGCCACAACTTCTTCTAGTGTGCTGGCTCTAGCTTCAATTGTGGGAGCACAATGAATCACCTCGGCACCATATCCTTTCGTGGCAGCTACTTTTATATTCGGCGCATTGCTCGGCATTACAATGTAAGCAGGTACGCCTAAATATTTGGCAGAATAAGCAACTGCTTGGGCATGATTTCCGGAAGAATGCGTTGCCAGCCCTTTCTTTTGAGCTTCCGGACTTAGTCGAAGTGCCGCATTAATCGCCCCTCGCATCTTGAAAGCACCAATTTTCTGAAAGTTTTCACACTTGAAGTAAATCTCGGTACCCAGTATTTTATTGATACTTTGGGAAGTCATTACGGGGGTCCGATGAATGATTTTTGAAATAATTTGATGCGTTTCTTCTATGTCTGTTTTGACCGGGATTTGAGTAATGCCTGTTAAGCTCATAATTTATACCATGTGGGTTGCTTCAAAAACTTTATTTTCTTCTTGATAAACGGCGTAATTAAATCCTTTTCGGATACTATAAGCACCGGTTTCCCCTTTTTTATTGACTGCGATATAACCAATCTGGAAAGCCTCGTCCGTACCTTCATACTTTTTAACAACTCTCCGAATGGCCTCTTCGCAGGCTTCTTGTGGACTCATTCCTTGCCGCATCAACTCTACAATCAAAAAGGAACCCAGCGTTTTCATAACATACTCGCCTAGTCCGGTAGCAGCGGCACCTCCTACCTCATTGTCCACATACATACCCGCACCTATGATTGGCGAATCCCCCACTCTACCAGCCAATTTGTAAGCCATGCCACTAGTGGTACATGCGCCGCTGATCTGGCCCTGTGCATCAACTGCCAAGATACCGATAGTATCGTGTCGTTCTGCATTAATCTTGGGTTTGTACTCTTTTTTGACCAACCATTTCTTCCAGGCTTTTTCCGCATTTTCGGAAAGGAGGTTTTCTTCTTCAAAGCCTTTTGCTTTCGCAAAATCCAGTGCTCCCTCTCCAACCAACATCACGTGGGGCGTATCTTCCATCACCTTTCGGGCAACCGAAATCGGATGCATAATATTTTTCAAGCAAGCCACACTGCCAGCATTGCCCTTTTCGTCCATAATGCAGGCATCGAGGGTCACGTTGCCATCCCTGTCGGGAAATCCACCATAACCAACAGAGGTATCTTTAACATCTGCTTCGGGTACTCTGGCACCTGCTTCTACAGCATCCAGTGCACTTTGGCCTTTTGCCAGCGCATCCATCGCTGCTTTAGTCGCTTTGCGATTATCCCAGGTCGCGATCACAATTGGCACCGTGCTTACAGTTTCATTTTGTGGTGTTTTGGCTTCACAGGCCACTGATCCAAGGCCCATACCTAGGGTGCCCAATAAGGAACGGTTCAAGAAGGTTCGTCTTTTCATGCTAGTTGTTTGGTCTTTCGTTTTGTTTTTGTGTAAGTGACGGATCAAAATTATGGATAAGTAAAATTTGTCAGCACAAAATGATTGAACTAATTGATGATAAGATTATTAGGCGATTATTTTGTGCTGACCCTATAAAATTTTACTTGTTCATAATTCCGTCTAACTATTTATGAATGATCTGGAAAGCAATCAGGATTTACAAGATTCTCCTGGCTGAAACCCGAGAAACTCATCGACGACCAATGTTGTTTCTTTGCCTGTTTCCACAAAATGGCCCTTCACACGCACAAAGATTTTCTCATTGGTTTCTTTCATCAATTTTAAGTATTCCGACTCCATTTCCACAGTTTGCTTGCGCAAACGAACTAGATAATTTTTGTTGTCTTCGCAGTTTTTGAAATACCCAACATCCGCAAAATAAGAGTAATGGCCTTCCAAAATATCATCTTCCACTGTTTCCACACTGCGTTCAGTCACCTGTGCTTCGGTTTTGTCGAGTTCTTCCTCCGTTTTTTCCTCTTGCTCGTAGGCCTGTACTTCGGTAGGTGTCTCTGTCTCGGGAGCTGGTTCAGATGCCTTTACACTTGTACTGTTTTCTTGCTCTGGTGTGGAAGTACTTCCGCCACAAGCCGTCATCAGTAAAGCAGTTAATAAAATGATAGATAAAATTCTCATTGAATGATTAATTTTTGGGTATAGGTATTTTGATTAAAACTCATTTGCAGCCAATATACACCGCTGGGCCAGCGACTTACGTCCAAATCAATTTGATGCCACGCAGTCGGGCTTTGCATAGACCAAATCTCCTGCTGTTGCAAATTATACACCTTTATCGTACCAGAATCGGCAGGCGTACCAACCGCCTCAATCGTCAATCGATCAGATGATGGATTCGGGAAAATTACAAAATTAAAATCAGACTCCGCTTCTTCCTGTTTGGAAATCACTGGATTACAATCGACTTCTTCAAACATAGCAGGGGGTAAATTCGGAAGCCCTAAATAAGAAAAACTTCCTTCCAAGGCTACGCCTTGTTCTATAAAATCACAGGCTGTTCCCAACTCATTGGGGGAAGCGATGACGCTTAGATAATCTACATTATTCACCGCGATGTACAAGCGACAATCCGGTCCTTGCTGAATGGCACCGTAGTTAGCCGGGCTGCTACTTACAACTGTTCGACTTGCCCCGATATTATCGGCAGTCAAATCGTATTGATAAACCACCGTATTGCCAAATCGAGTGCGATACAAGCGTTTGCCGTCAGGCGAAAATGCAACACTGTAAGAGCTTTCGCTAAATTCATAAATTTTTTGAGCATTACTAACCATTCCAGTAGCCGCATCAAAGTCCAGAAATATTAACACCAAATACTCTTCAAAACCATCAAAGCCATCATCTGGTGCAATAACGATTTTTGTTCCATCAGGAGAAGCCACCACGGGGCCGTACACAAAATTCCAGAAATCGTAAGCATTCTCGGTAATTACCGGATCTTGAATGCCATCTTCCTTGATCAAAAAAGATAAGATCGAACCACCGAGCCCATGAAACACCAGCCAGATATCGGTACCATTCGCATGACGAATAGCCGTGAATTTGCCATCGAGCAAACCCGGAACGACATACTGATTTTTTTCATTTGGCGGAAGCCCACCCAAACCATTATCCATATTCATATCCACAATCGAATACAAAAAGTCTCCTCCGTTCCGATTCGTAAAAATATAGTACCGAGATTTATCGCCCGGGTCAGGAATAACAAGTACCGAAGTAAACCAGTCGGAAGGGCCCGCACCAAGATCTTCGCCATTTTCCATGACTTCATGATCACGGTTCCAAACCGTTATGCCATCGGTATAAAAAAGCAAATTCCCATCTTCGTCGGCGATAGAAGCACAAGCTTGGGTCACGTCTATCTCGCTATTGTTACTAGCCAAGACCGTGTCGGCAGAAAAAATAAGTTGGCTTTTAAAGCCAAAATGCCAATGGGTTGTTTCGGGTTGTGCCATACCTGCCATAGCTAGCAGTAGGCAAAACATTGTAAGTGTTCGTTTCATTTGATTATTCATCTTTATAAGGTAATATCCATTCACTAGATTTGAAATGTTGCCATTCCGCTTTCGCTAAATCATAGGCAGGGTCAATAATATGCTGGCGTAGCCGGCCATTCAATTTTACTCGCACATCAGCATACACTTCAACCGTTTCGCCTTGAGCGGCATACTTATCGCGCAAATGATGCGCAAATTGCAACATCATAGATGGTCGTGTCAATACTTTTCGGACTTGTCGGGGATAGAGATGATCTTTGAGTTCGATTTTTTCCTTACTGCCATCTTCATGCACTACGGTAAAGTGGCCTCGGCCAGATTTGGCGCGGAGCATCATGCGCCACGAATATTTGTGCCCTTCCTCCGTCCATGCCACGTCGCCCGGATAAAAATGATGCCTTAAAGGCAAACCTGCATGAATGAGAGTCATTAGCACGAAGGCTAAGAGAATGGTGCTGCGGTAAGTTTGTTGTTCCTGCCAAAGCGGAATGGCGTGAAGGCGAGAAGTGCTTACCCGTTCCTGCCAGCGTTCCTGCCAACGCCCTACCCATGACCATTTTGGCGAAAGCCAACGGACGAAACGCAAAGGAAAATCAGGGCTAAAAAATAAGGCCGTCAAGGCCACAGAGAGATATGGAAAAATGCCAATATTGAAGATTAAATGATTGGTCAGGTGAAAAAAGACAGCGGTTGCAAATGCAAATGAGCGAGTATACCGATTGAGCATTAAAAACGAGATGGTCAGGTCGAAAGCCGCTCCACCCCAACTCATAAAATAAGGCACCCAATCTTGTACTACGATGTCGCCAATCAGAAAAGTATCGTCTTTATTGCGGAGCCATATTTTAAGCGGAATGGCAGCCAACCATTCTGGATTTAGCTTGGCGATGCCACCAAAAAAGTACACAAAACTCATAAGAAAAGGCAGAGGCAAGAGGCCCCAACGAGGGATCATACTTCTATGTAGCGCAGGCTTTCGCCAAACGTCGAGCGAAAAAGCTCGATGAGCTGGCAAAAAAATCATCACAAATGCGATCCAGCAAAAAAAGTAGCCATGATTGAGATAATAGGCTTTCTCCAAAAGAAAAAGATAGAGAAAGCCAAATGCCAAGACAGTGGCAGAAAGCCGATACCTATAACCTATGAGCACCCCGATGGCACTCAGGAGAATAACGACAAAAATGATCGACATCCAGGGATCGTGAAAAGTTGGCAACCACTCAAAACCATAGTAGGGAAACCGCATTCGATCTGGATTGTAGGAATCTACCCAAAAATGATGGTGTATCCAGGAAGAGAGTACATCTACAATCGCCATTACAGCAAAGGCAATGCGAAAAAAGACCAATGAAGCGATGGAAATAGGGTGGTATAAAAAGGAATTTAAACGTGACAACATCTGTGGCATTAATACAATCAAGAGATGTTGAAAAATACATATTTTTTAGCAGCTAATCAGGAACGAAACAATTTTTTGGGATCTTGATCATACAAGCTTGCTTTTTCGTTGGAATAACCAAAAGTTGCATGAGGAAGTACTCGATTGAGTGTGCGAGAAACCAGTTTTAGGTCATCTGCCGAAAGGCTGACGCTCCACTCCTCGCCGTCTAGGTCTTTAAAATATAGCAAGCCATTGCGTTCCATTTGAAAACCATAAGGCATTCGTTCCGTAACGACCGAATAAACCCAGACGATGCGCTCGGGGGAATAGCGCAATATATTCCAAAGCGGAAGTTGATCGCTGCGCCACAAATACGGAAAAGCTCGCGCCAATGCCATCCCCATGACCGTCAAGATGAGACCGAAGATGCTCCAGATGATGTGTTTTTCGAAGGCAAAATAGAGCATGAGAGCACCGCAAAGGAGTGCCAAACCAGATAGCAGGCACTTGGTCCAAAGTTCTTTTTTGAGGGCGAAATGCAACTTTTGCATGGCCGGATGATGTTGAAATAGCGATTCTTTACTCAAACTGACACGAGTTGTTTTAAACAATTTGTTGTTTTTAATTTCAGCATTTATTATTTTTGTAACAAACTTTCCTCTATTTTGTGTAGAATTACCCACAGTAATTTTAGAGAAAGGGACTACAGTATTAAATCAACATAATAGCATTGTATATGGCAAACGTATCCTATACGGAAGATAATATCCGATCACTGGACTGGAGGGAGCATATTCGGATGCGACCGGGCATGTATATTGGTAAGTTGGGCGATGGCTCATCAGCGGATGATGGTATTTATATTTTGGTAAAAGAGGTGATCGATAACTGTATCGACGAATACGTAATGGGATACGGCAAGCATATCGATGTCGAAATCAAGGATGGCAAAGTAAGTATCCGTGATTATGGCCGAGGAATTCCATTGGGTAAGGTAGTCGATTGTGTATCGAAGATTAATACTGGTGGTAAATATGACTCCAAGGCTTTCAAAAAGTCGGTAGGTCTGAATGGTGTTGGTACCAAAGCAGTAAATGCCTTGTCAGAATATTTTCGGGTGCAATCTGTGAGAGATGGGAAAACCAAAGTGGCTGAGTTTTCGCGTGGTGAACTCGTTAAAGATCACCGTCAAGCGAAATCAGGTGATGATAATGGTACATTGGTGGAGTTTCAGCCTGATGATAGCATTTTCAAGAAGTACAAATACCGGAAAGAGTATCTCGAAAATCAGCTCTGGAATTATGCCTACCTCAATTCTGGATTGAAGATCAAGTACAATGGAGAGACCTATTATTCTAAGAATGGTCTGCTGGATTTACTAGATCGTAAGACCAATACGGAAAGTAATCGCTACCCGATCATTCATATGAAAGGGGACGATATCGAAATCGCTATGACCCACGGCAATCAATACGGGGAGCAATATTATTCTTTTGTGAATGGTCAGAATACGACGCAAGGTGGTACGCATTTGAGTGCATTCAAAGAATCTGTCGTCAAAACCGTACAGGATTTCTTTAGTGTAACTGCAAATAAAAGTTTTGATCGTAAGGACATTCTTACGTCCATCATTGCGGCCATCAGTATCAAAGTAGAAGAACCGGTTTTTGAATCACAGACCAAAACAAAGTTAGGTTCTACCGATATCGGACCAGAAGGCCCTACCGTAAGAACATTTATTAACAACTTCCTGAAAACCACACTCGACAACTTTCTTCACCGCAACCAAGAGGTCGCAGATGCACTGAAGAAGCGGATTATGCAGTCGGAGCGGGAGCGTAAGGAAATTGCAGGCATCAAAAAACTGGCCAACCAACGTGCCAGAAAAGCAAATTTGCACAATAAAAAACTTCGGGACTGCCGGGTTCACTTTAGCGATAGCTCCAGAAAAGCTGATGAAGAAACCAAGCTGCGAACGATGATCTTCATCACGGAGGGAGATTCTGCAAGTGGTTCGATTACGAAAGCTCGTGATGTGCAGACGCAGGCGGTGTTTAGTTTGCGTGGTAAGCCGCTCAACTGTTTTGGCTTGACCAAAAAGGTGGTTTATGAAAATGAAGAATTTAACTTGCTTCAACATGCACTGAACATAGAAGATGGCTTGGATGATTTGCGCTATAATAAAGTAATCATTGCTACGGATGCCGATGTCGATGGTATGCACATCCGTTTGTTGTTATTGACTTTTTTCCTTCAGTTTTTCCCAGATTTGGTTCGTGGTGGTCATCTTTATATTCTGGATACGCCGCTTTTCCGAGTTCGGGATAAGAAGCAGACGTTCTACTGTTACAGTGAAGAAGAAAAGCTACAAGCTGTTGAAAAACTAAGAGGCAAAGCCGAGATTACCCGATTTAAGGGATTGGGTGAGATCAGTCCGGGTGAGTTTGCAGACTTTATTGGAGAAAATATTCGTCTGGAACCCGTAATGCTCAATGAAGATACCGAGATTGACGAAGTACTAACTTATTATATGGGTAAGAATACCCCTTCTCGTCAAAAATTCATTATTGACAATTTGAGAGTCGAGAAAGATGAAATCGAAGAAGACGAGGAAGTAGAAGAAATAATCGATCCGGTGGTACCCGCAGAAGCCGAAGCTTAGGAAATATAATTTGGCGTATGTGCCCATACAAATAGCTGTCTGGTTACGAATCAGGCAGCTATTTGCGTTTGAGGTGACTCAAAAGTTTTGTTAGGATATTCAAAAGCTGTCGTTTTGTCAAAGGAATTGAACAAATAAGGCTTGGCATAGTAATTGACGACAAGAAGATACCCGTTTTATGTGTCAGCCAAATGCCAATTTGACACAAACCGAGGTCTAATCCGTTCATAAAAACGGTATATAAGCTGACCGAACCTATAGCAGTGATGCTGAGGTTAACAATGTTAAACACGTTCAAGATTTACGATACATTATGTTTGAGAATTTTTTCGCACACCAGGGATTTGAAGATGAAGGAGAGTTTATGCCACTCATGCCTGTAGAAGATGAAGACCAACAGGATAATAGCGATTATCCGGAAACGCTACCTATTTTGGCCCTAAAAAATACGGTCTTGTTTCCCGGCATAGTCATTCCAATTACCGTTGGACGTGACAAATCCATTCAGGCGATACAGCAAGCTTATCAAAGCGATAAAATGGTAGCTGTGCTTTCCCAAAGAGACAGCTCTGTTGAGTCGCCATCTCATGGCGACCTTTATCAAATTGGCAGCATCGCTCGTATTCTCAAACTACTCAAAATGCCAGATGGCACCACTACTGCTATCTTACAAGGCAAAAAAAGAATTGGCCTGAAGGAAATGATTCAGGAAACGCCTTTCATGAAAGGAAGTATTGAGTTTCTGGAGTACCAACATCCTACGGATGAACTCGAGTTTGAGGCACTCATCGCGTCCATCATGGATAAGGCCAAACAAATCATACAGCTTTCGCCAAATATTCCGTCAGAAGCTTTGGTTATGTTGAAAAACATCAATAACCATAGCTTTTTGCTCAATTTTATTGCTTCCAATCTACAGCTCAAAATCCAGCAAAAGCAAGAAATTCTTGAGATTCATGAATTGCTCGAAAAAGGAAAAACCATTCTCAAGCAAATGGATGCAGAACTGCAATTGTTGCAGTTGAAAGACAAAATTGAGAATAAAGTAAGAGGTGATATTGAAAAACAACAGCGCGATTATTTTCTCAATCAGCAGCTGAAAACGATACAAGAAGAACTCGGACAAAATCCACAACAGGAGGAAATTCAAAATTTGCAAAAGCGGGCCAAATCCAAAAAATGGTCCAAAGAAGTTGAAAAAGTATTCCAGAAAGAGCTCAGTCGAATTCGTCGAATGAATCCGCAGGTGGCTGAATATTCTATTCAACTGAGCTATCTGGAATTATTCCTTGATTTGCCGTGGAACGAATTTACCAAGGACAACTTTAACCTCAAAAAGGTTAAAAAAGTACTCGATAAAGATCACTTTGGACTTGAGAAGGTAAAAGATCGTATACTCGAACACTTAGCCGTTCTCAAACTAAAGGGAGACATGAAAGCGCCAATCCTTTGTTTGGTCGGTCCTCCGGGTGTTGGTAAGACCTCTTTGGGCAAGTCCATCGCCAATGCGCTTAATCGCAAATTTATACGCATGTCACTAGGTGGTTTGCACGACGAATCCGAAGTTCGAGGCCATCGTCGTACTTATATAGGTGCCATGCCAGGCCGTATTATACAGTCGCTAAAGAAGTCCGGCTCTTCCAATCCAGTTTTTATATTGGATGAGATCGACAAAGTCGGCAAAGACTTCCGTGGTGACCCTTCTTCTGCTTTGTTGGAAGTCTTGGATCCTGAACAAAACAGCACATTCCATGACAATTATTTGGATGTCGAATACGATCTGTCAAAGGTTTTAT
>JALEHC010000551.1 GCA_022763215.1 Saprospiraceae bacterium | reverse complement strand
GAAATTCTACCCAGAAAGCAAAGTGGAAATTGGTGGACACAGAAAGTTTTGACGATGGGCTAAAGATTATTACGTATGATTTCATCAAGTCATAATTATCTGGAATTCATCAAATAAATGGTAAATATGAAAATGAAAAGGATTTTTTATCTGTTGATGTTGGGTGTATTCAGCACCTTTTGTCAAAATCTTCCCGCTGAGGAGAAGTCTGATAATTCGACTCCACCAAATCCGAGGGAACTGGAAGAACAAGCCTATTCAATTTTTCAAGACCAACCCGATGAAGCCATTAAATTACTTCAAAAGGCAGGTGAAATTTATTTAGAAGACAAAAACTATCCCAAAACCGCAATTACCTTCCTGAATGTGGCGAATATATATGATGAATACCTAGAAAAACCAGATTCTGCATTATTATTTGCTAATCAGTCGCTTTCGGCATGGCAACAAATAAATGAAACCATGCAAATAGCTAACCTATATAAGTATAAGGGCCTACTATTAGGTAAAACAGGTGCCTTCGATTTAGCCAAATTAGAGATCGAAAAGGCGATAAATCTATATGAAACACTTGGTTTTGACCAAGGAATTGCCGTTTCTCAATTCAACCTGGCAAACGTTTATTTCGAACAAAATAACTTCACTGAAAGCATTACATTATTTGAGCTTGCCACTAATTTCTGGAAATCTCAAAACAAACAGGATCGAGTATTTATCAATAACTTATTTGGTATTAAATTGTATGCAAAAGTCGGAAATCAGGAAAGTGTCCAGGATTTGATCCAACAAAACAACTTGATTATGCCATCTATTTCTCTAAGCGCAAAATTGATTGATGAATTTGAAGCGTTAAAGAAATTACACGGGACTAACTAAGTAACGGTTAAATAATAATCTTTCGATGTCTTCTGGTTCTTTTAGCGTATATTTTCGTTGTTCTTCAGTCGCGTAGCTAAGGCTATGCTTCTTCATCACGCCTCAATCTACACTAAAATTACTACGAAGCAGATCGAAACCCTATTATTTGCCCGTTACTAAAAGTGGAATTTATTCAACTTTTACTGGTCATGGACAAAACCTATCAACTCATATAAACCTAAACCAATTATGTCATTTGTGAATTTTCTGGACCTGGAAAAAGCGCTGACAAAAACTCGCGAAACCTTATTTGCTGCCACTAATGGTGATGGAATTGTTAGTCGAGCAGATTTGAAAAATTTGCTTCAGCAAACCGATGATCCTACTCAAAAGCAATTCATTGAGTTTTTCTATACCTTTTTACTCAAATTAGAAGACCGGCCATGGATGCGTGTTACAGAGTCGGTTATTGATAGAGGAATCGCATTTATCAAAGAACAACTGATCCCCAAATTTGAGATCAGAGAAGATTTCTCAACTTCAGCTAGTCAGGAGATTGCTCAAACGCACAAGGCTGCACTTCCGATGGCGATGGAACTTCTTCGTTATGCTTCCAGTCAAAAAGGCCTGAGCCCGCGTGAGGTAAGTGATCGGATTGACCAGCTTTCTCAAGGTCTTTTCTTTGATGATTACGGCTCCGAAGCCGGAATTCCAATCGAGTCATTTTTTCTGGAACACCCCAATACTGTTTTAACGCAGGAGTCATTTATTCAGGCTTTAGGGCTTGACCCCAATACGCCAAAAGGTACGATAGCGCGCTTTGAGTCTGCCGATCGGGCATTTCAGACTTTCATTGAGCAACACGTATACTTTGGGGTTTCTGAAAAGGCGCGAACTGTGGTTGAGCTTATGCAAACCAATCTAAAAGACCATAAAATCATTATCGTAGGCGAAGACAATCACCCTGATTTGGAATCCAACCACCCCGTTTATGTCGTCGGTGTAGGTACGAATGGCAATCTAGCCGGATTTTCTTCGGTTGTTATTTGGACGTAACTCCAAAACAAAAAAGTTATGAAGCAGCACACCACCAATTACTTGAATACTTTCATTCAGGTGGCAGAAGATTGCCCCAACGATCACGGAGTAGTTCCCCCTTTGCGGGGAAATAAGAAAAGCATTGCGAATTATCTTTTTGAATTGTTGAGTGAAAGCCCATACAAATATACCTCTGATGAAGTGCTTTTTAAGGTTCATGCTATTCGAAAAGACATCTCCGAATCAGAATGGGAAGCTGAGTGGCAACAGTTTTTCTCGAAAGGACAGCCCTGTTTTCGAGCATCACCGCTAACCAAAAAATATGGTTGGGGCGTACATCATGACGCTGAAGGCAAAGTGGCCATTTATGGCCGCGAAACCGAAGCTTATCAAGGGTTTGTAGAAGACAATACCCTGGAAAAAGTAAATGCCATGCGTTCTAAACGAAAGTAAGACTAGTCACAAAATACGCGGCATAGGCATTTACCTTTCGGTAAATAAACCGCTACTTTGCAAGACCTGTTGGTAAAATATTCTATTTTCATTTGCTCAACACACAATATTTTTTTTACATTTGAAAAATATTAATTTGCTATCAATCTGAAGACAAGCCTCTTCACTTACCCACACATCACTAAGACACAAACAGCTTTAAGCGTCTACTTTACCGATAATTCCTTATAAAAAACCGAAATTTGAGTACAAAATCTAATACCCCCCAGCATTAGATCCATATTTTTGTGTGCTTGTGTAATCACAAGTACGTTAAAGCCAGTAAAACGAATTAACATTGAAAGATCAATTGCTGGAAGCCGCTAAAGCGGTGCTCCTTCAGAACTGGACAGGCCACTTTACTAAGCCTGCACCTAATCTCTATCCCCATCAATGGAACTGGGACGCCGGTTTCATTGCCATTGGTTATGCTCACTTCGACCTAGATAAAGCAGAGCAAGAACTCCGCTCTTTGTTCAAAGGGCAGTGGTCCAATGGTATGCTTCCCCAAATTGTTTTTGGAACCGAAACGAATGCCCGTTATTTTCCCGGCCCTGATTTCTGGTGGACGCATTTGGCGAAAGCCGCCACTCAAGAACCTCAAACTTCTGGCATCAGTATGCCTCCTGTACATGGCTTTGCCTTATGGCGAATTTATCAAATTGCTAAAAAACAAGATCCCAAACGAGCTCGTGCTTTTTTGGAGGAAATGTTTCCTAAAGTCTTGAAAAGCCATCAATATTTTTACGAGTTTCGCGATCCTCAACAAGAAGGCCTAGTATACATCCGACACCCCTGGGAAGGTGGCACGGATAATTCGCCGATTTGGGATAGCGTCCTCGAAAAAATTGATCCCACCCAACTAGACATTCCTCCATACGAGCGAAAAGATCTCCAAAATCCGGAAGCCGCAGCGCATCGACCTTCCGACCTGGACTACGACCGCTATGTACACTTGGTTGATGTTTTTCGAAAGAACAAGTATGACGAACAGGCAATTTATGAGGAGTGTCCATTCCTGATTCAAGACCCGCTGTTCAATGGTGCGCTGGTCTGGTCAAATGAATGTCTGATAAAGGCGGGGCAGGAACTGGGTGAACCCGTCAACGAGCTTATTCATTGGAATGAATTGACCATCTTTAGTCTGAACGAAAAGCTTTGGGATGAAGAAAGAGGCATTTACAATGCTTACGATCTGAAAAATGACCAACTTATACCCGTACACACCAACTCAGGTCTGATGCCGATGATCGGAGAAGTGCCTACTCAGGAACAAGCAGAGCAAATGCTATTGATGCTGGAAGGAGCCGATTTTTGCGGAAGCAGTGAAAATATCTACAGTTGTCCTACCTACAGCTTGCAAGCCGAGGATGTCAACTACAAGCGCTATTGGCGAGGTCCGGTCTGGATAAATATGAATTGGCTGCTTTACCATGGCCTACTTCGGTATGATATGGAAGATATGGCCGCCAAAGTCAAACGCGACAGCCTGGAACTAATAGGGCAGTATGGTTTCTATGAATATTTTGATCCACGAAAAGACAAATCCGAAAATTTGGCTTGTGGAACCAATCAGTTTTCATGGACAGCCGCTCTTTGCATCGACTTTTTGATGGAGACTTAAAAAAGTCGGGCCTTTCATTCCATTATGGCAGCTTTTTTTGTTTTTTTGTTATGAACATCCAACAAAAATGGCAACTTATGACGAAGACCTGGTGGAAAGAAGCGGTCATCTATCAAATCTATCCAAGAAGTTTTAAAGACAGCAATGGCGATGGAGTCGGTGACCTTAGAGGAATCATCGAAAAGCTAGATTACCTCAAAGAATTAGGCATTGATGTAATCTGGCTCAGCCCGATTTATAAGTCTCCGAATGATGATAATGGCTACGATATCAGCGATTATTACGACATCATGGATGAGTTCGGAACGATGGACGACTTTGATGAATTGCTGGAAAAAGCACATCAAAAAGGCCTCAAACTGGTCATGGATTTGGTCGTTAATCACACCTCTGATGAACATTTCTGGTTTCAGGAAGCCAGAAAATCAAAAGATAATCCTTATCGCGACTATTACATCTGGAAGCCGGAAAAACCCAATAATTGGCTGTCATTCTTTGGAGGCGATGCCTGGGAAAAGGACGAAGCAAGCGGTGAATATTATCTACACTTGTTTACTAAAAAACAACCTGATCTGAACTGGGAAAACCCTAAAGTTCGTCAGGAAGTGTATTCCCTGATGCGTTTTTGGCTCGACAAAGGAATTGATGGCTTCCGAATGGATGTGATTCCATTAATTTCAAAAAGGCTAGACTACCCGGATGCCGATTTTAGCGATTTCAATAAAGTAATTGCTGAAGTTTATGCCAATGGTCCGCGAGTGCATGAGTTTTTGCAAGAAATGCATCGGGAAGTACTTCAACATTACGATATTCTTACCGTTGGTGAAGCCGTTGGTGTCTCCAAAGAACAGGCAAACTTATACGTCGGAGAAGACCGAAAGGAACTGCACATGATCTTCCATTTTGGACATATGTTTCTCGATCATGGGCCTGGTGGTAAATTTGATATCATCGACTGGAAACTCACCGAGTTTAAAGAGGTATTTACTTCATGGCACAACGCTTTGGGCGAAAAAGGCTGGATTAGTACTAATCTGGACAATCACGATTTCCCTCGTATGGTTTCTCGTTGGGGAAATGACAAAGAATATCGAGTGGAATCTGCTAAAATGCTGGCTACGCTCATCCTGAGCTTGCGCGGTACGCCTTCAATTTACCAAGGTTCTGAAATCGGCATGACCAATGTGGCATTTGAGCATATCGAAGATTATGATGATATCGAAACCATGAACAACTATCGCGAATGGAAAGAGGCCGGAAAAGACATGGACGAGTTCATGAAAGCGGTTCACAAACAAGGGCGCGATAATGTGCGAACGCCTGTACAATGGGATGATACCGAACACGCTGGCTTTACTTCCGGAAAACCGTGGATCAAAGTCAATCCAAATTATAAAGACATCAACGCGAAAGCGGTTATGGCAGACCCAGACTCCGTTTTCCATTATTACCAAAAAATGTTGGCCGTTCGCAAAGCGCATTCTACTTTGGTTTATGGCGATTATGAAGTTATTGATCAGGGGAGTGAGGAAATTTATGCTTATCGACGCTGGGATGAAAATGGCAACTATTACATCTATCTCAATTTTACTTCTGACGAACAAACCAAGCTTCCGATGCCTAATTTGGGGAATCTCGAATTGGTAATCAGTAACTATCCAGAACAGGAAGGTTATGAGGTCAAACTACGCCCTTGGGAAGCTCGAGTTTACAAAATGAACGACTAAAAATATGGTGCAAATACCCCTGAACTGGCAGGTCATACTTCTTGGCAGCATCATTGCACAAGGGGTATTTGCATCGATTTTGTTATTTAGCCATCCTCGCAATCATGCCTCCAATCGGCTACTCAGCTTACTTTTGCTCGCCTTCTCCTTGTGGCTGCTCGATCCGTTTAATCGAGTAGCAGGCGTCTATCAACAAGATCCTGATTATTATTTTATGCCCATTTTTTATTCGCT
>JALEHC010000550.1 GCA_022763215.1 Saprospiraceae bacterium | reverse complement strand
GCAAATACTGTGCACCGGAGCCATCACTTTTGTGCAAAGAATCTATAATTCCAACCCCTTCTTCTGCTGGCTCAAGCAATACTGCTCCGCCTCCGTCACCAAAGATAACGCAAGTCGTACGATCGGTATAATCGATGATAGAAGACATCTTATCGGCACCGATTACGATTACTTTTTTATGAGAACCTGCTTCAATAAATTTTGCGCCAGTCGTCAGAGCGTACAAAAAACCGGAACAAGCAGCATTGATGTCAAAACAAAATGCGTTTTTCATGCCAGTAGCATCCGCTACCAAATTGGCAGTGTCTGGGAAAGGCATATCTGCTGTTACCGTAGCGAAAATAACCAGTTCGATTTCTTCCGGTTTGGTGTTCGTTTTCTCTAATAAACCTTTCACCGCTTCTATTCCAATTACAGAAACACCCTGGCCTTCTCCTTTCAGAATTCGTCTTTCTTTGATACCAGTACGTGTCGTGATCCACTCGTCGTTGGTATCGACCATCGTTTCCAATTCTGCATTGGTCAATACATAATCAGGTACGTAAGCGTTAACACCAGTAATGGCAGCTTTAATATTTGACATGACTTGTTTTATGTTTGTATTTGACGGATTCCATTTCCGTCAGACTGCTAATATGTTTTAAATTGAAAGCTTGTATTTTTAATTTCCCTCCTTCCCCCTGTCGGGCTCGGGAAATATACATTCAAACGGGATCGATCTTTTACTGCTTTTTGAAAATATGATTTTTATTTACCGCAAAGGTAGAAGCCAAAAGCAGCAATACCCAAATTCGTGGCAAGGTAAAAAATAATTTTTAAACCCTTTTAGCCTAAGCATGCCCTTATTACGATGGCAAAGACTCGTTTTCCATCATAGCTGCTTCATATTCGCGATAAGAAATGGCCAATAAACCAAGGAACGTTAGTAAGCCATTCAACGCAATAGTCAAGAACCCAAATTCAAAGCCGAAAAAGATTTCTTTGGAATATAAGTCCAAAACATAGGCAATGACCGGTGCCGCCAAACAAACGGGAATGACCAGATGATCGCGGATTTTTAGCTTGGTCAACATACCAAAAGCAAATAGCCCTAAAATTGGCCCATAAGTATACCCAGCTACCTTGAATAATTTGGTGATCACCGCAGCATCATTGATGGCATTGAAGGCAATAATGACAAAGAACAACAAAAAGGAAAAGCTGATATGTACAATAAAGCGTGTTCTGCGTAATTCAGGGCCTTGCTCCTTCTTTTCGAAATCCAGAAAATCAACGCAAAAGGAAGTCGTCAGTGCCGTTAGTGCCGAGTCGGCGCTCGAATAGGCTGCTGCAATCAAGCCAAGGACAAAGATAATCCCCACCGCCGGAGACAGATGTTGTAGCGCAATAGTCGGGAACAATTGATCGGTGCGTTCCGGGATTTCGATGCCGACCTGAGTCGCATAGAGATAGAGTAGCGCACCCAATGTTAAAAACAACAAATTTGCCAACACCAAAATAATGCTGAATGTGAACATATTTTTCTGTGCGTCCCGGATATTTGGACAGCTCAGATTCTTTTGCATCATATCTTGGTCTAGCCCGGTCATGACAATCGTAATCAATGCTCCACTGAAAAATTGCTTGAAGAAATTATTCGGATCACTCCAGCCTCCCTCGAAGAAAAATACTTGTGAATATTGGCTCTGTTGTACCATATCCACCAAATTTCCGATGCTCATATCCAGGGCACTACCAATGCCATAGATCGTTAGGACGACCGCCACCAGCATACAAAGAGTTTGCAGCGTATCAGTCCATATAATCGTATTGATACCCCCTCGAAAAGTGTAAATCCAGATCAGTAATATGGTGGTGATTACGGTTATTTCGAAAGGCACGCCATAGGCGTCCATGACAAATTTTTGTAAAACAATCGCAACCAGATAAAGGCGAAATGCGGCTCCGATTGTTCGCGAAAGCAAAAAGTAGGCAGCACCTGTTTTATAGGCAAAAAAGCCAAAACGCTGCTCCAGATAACCATAAATGGAAGTCAATTGCAAACGGTAATACATGGGCATGAGTACCGTGGCAATAAACAGATAACCGAGCAAATAGCCCAGCACAACCTGCATGTAGGAGAAGGATTGATTGAGGCCATCAGCCCCAACTACGCCGGGTATGGAAATAAATGTAACGCCCGAAAGAGAAGCGCCGATCATACCAAAAGCGACTACTGCCCAGTGAGATTGCCTTCCGGCCAGAAAAAAGTTTTCATTCCGAGCATCCTTTCCGGTAAAGTAGGAAACGGCGATCAAAACGAGAAAGTAAAGGGCAATAATGCCTAATATTATAGCAGGTGTAAGTTGCTGTATCATGTATCTTTTCCTTGTTGTTTGACATGCAGCAGCACCGGTTGGTCACTTCTTATTTACATTTCATCCACAGCACCGGGCTTTGTAGCTGCCATCGAAGGGCAAAGATACTTCCTTTTGCTAAATCTTCAAGTTTGGACTATACTAATGCATTGAGTTGTTGCTCCATGGTATGCAGACTTTGAACGCCCATGGCTTTCCATTTGAGTTCGCCTTGTTGGAAAATCATTACCGTTGGGATACTCTGGATACCTAGTTTGGCGGATAGTTCCGGGTTGCGGTCTACATCAATTTTTAGGATACGCGCTTTGTCGCCCATATTTGATTTGAGGTCACTGATAATCGGAGTCATCGCTTTGCAAGGCCCGCACCAATCTGCATAAAAATCAATAAGAACTGGTTTGTCTGAATTTATGATATCTTTAAAACTGGATTTGCTCATTTTTGCTATTTTTCTATTCTAACAATTCAGGATTTTGTAAAGTTGCAGTAAAAAATTGATGATGAATAAATATTTATTGCTTTGCTTGCTCGTTGCCATGATCAGTTGCCAATCTGGTGATTCGGGCTCACAAACACCTCCACCTGAAGCTCAGGATACACTTCCACCACCGGTAAAACCTGAAATGACAGAGGGGAACCTGAGCGAGGACGACCTCATGATGCGCCTTTCAGCAAATTTAGTGGCAGAGCCACAATCTCAGGCTCAAATGGATGAAAATGCCATTATCGATTATGCCATTGAAAACAAACTGGATGTTTACCGAACTAATTCGGGTTTGTACTACCAGATTATTTTACCGGGCGAGGGGGAGCAGCTTCGCTGGGGCGATCGGGTAAGAGCACATTATCGAGGATATACCCTTGACGGAAAAGAGTTTGATAATTCTTACAAAAGAGCTCGACCGCTTACCTTTTATGTTGGTAATATGATCCAGGGCTTTAATGAAGGACTGCAGTTGCTAAAGCCAAGAGGGAAAGCTAAATTCATTATTCCTTCTGGCTTAGGCTATGGCGAAGCAGGGATTCAGCTGGGTGAAGACGACTACCTAATCCAGCCAAACAAAAACCTCGTTTTTGAAGTAGAAGTACTGGAAAAATTAGAAAAAGAATAAAACCGAATGCTTCAAAAGGTCAAGTATCTTTTGAAGCATTTTTTATATCAGTTTGGTTGGTGAGGTCTTGGGGGTATGGTTGAGTAAGACCAACAGAAAAAAGACAAACAAGGCTACACCAAGTGAGTTTTCTATGGTGTGTTCCAACATAAAAGCGATCATCATTACCACATAAAAACCAAGGAAAAACGGTCGCTGATAGTTTTGTCGATAGAAAAACGGAACCAAAATACCCACTAAAAAAACAGCTAGCCCAATAAGTCCACTTCCTGCCATGACATACAAAAACTGATTGTGGGGCATGTGTTTTTCATTACTATCAGGATATTGATCCTCAAAGCGACTATGTACTTCCTGTCGTAAATTCCCCATGCCAATCCCCGTAATGGGGTGCTCTTTAAAAATTTCGTAGCCAATGATGAGAGAATGTATTCTCCCGGCATCGGCGGTCAAGTTTCCTTTTCCTTGCTGAAATTGTTGAAGATCCCAGATCATATAATCGATCTTGGCTTTTACACTGGGGACATACCGGTACGCTAACAAGGGCAAAGCTGCCAGCCCAAGCAGCATGGCTAAGCCGAGCAAGTATCTTTTTTTCCGAACTCGTCCGCCGAAAGGTATGAAGGTATAATATAAGGTAAGCACCGCAAGTGCTGCATATAGACAAAGAATGCCAGTCCGAACCGAAAGGAAATGGATAAAACCGAATAAAAAAATGGTCATGCCGATGATCAATTTGCGTTCCCAGACTTTACGCCAGTAATAACCTTTCAGGCTAAGCTGCAAACCTGCTAAAATACCAAGAGCGCATAACAGGCTAAAGCGAATATGATTGCGAGGTGTTGGCATTGGCTTGCCTCGTTTCATTTGCTCAATGATGACCTCTTGGTGAAGAAAAAAATTGAAGATAATCGCAATCGCTGTGATGCTCAAGGCGACCAGCATAAAGTACCAGAGACCGTCGAGCTGCCGCTCAGTAAAACGCGGAAAAATGAAAAAAGTCAGTGGCAGAAAAATGAAGGGCATCTTGATTCGCAAGCGTTCCAGCCAGAAATTCATTTCCTGCTCAGGTGAAAAGCTAAAAACCACCAGAAAAAAGAATAAAGTAACGGCCCAGAAGGCAGGTGCTCGATGAAAATGGCGCAGTTGCCGAATAGCGGCCCAGTCAATATCCAATGGAAATCGTTTGGTCCAGTCAAAACGCACAAGTGCTGTAGCGATCAGACCAATCATACCAATTGTCAGCACAAAAGGGGAGTAGATGATAGAGGCGATAACGACCCAACAAAAGAAAAAAATGACATTGGTCTTTGTGAAAATATTAGCTGCTTGCATGTATTCCGGATTACCACTTTAGTAACGAGTTAATTTGAGCGCGATTCTCGGTAACCTATATTTTTAACAATTTTTGCCCGTAAGTATTGACTGAAATGAATAGCTATTTTGAGTTATTTAAAAAGATTATATCTCAAGATACAATATATAGCTCTCAGCCCATCTTTCCAGTTGATTTTTTTGCCATCTTCATAGGTTCGGCCGTAGTAGGAAATGCCTACTTCATAGATGCGGATACCTGGAATGCGCGCAATCTTCGCAGTAACTTCTGGCTCAAAGCCAAATCGTTTTTCATTTAGCGAAAGCGACTGAATGATCTCCGACCGAAACAATTTGTAACAGGTCTCCATATCTGTCAAATTCAGATTAGTAAGTGCGTTGGACAAAAAGGTGAGAAATTTATTGCCAATCGAATGCCAAAAAAACAATATGCGATGCGGATTGCCACCCATAAAACGCGAGCCGTACACAACATCCGCAACACCTGCCAATACAGGCTTTAGCAAAATATTATACTCTTCCGGATCGTACTCCAGATCGGCATCCTGAATAATTATAAAGTCACCACTCGCTTCTGCAATGCCGGTGTGCAAGGCGGCGCCTTTCCCTTTATTTACTTCGTGACAAAGGTATTTGACGGGTAGGTCTGGATTTTGTGCCATGTAGGAATGTATCGCTTGTTCAGTCTCATCAGTTGAGCAATCATTAACGATAATCACTTCTTTTTGAAGCGCATCCATCAGTTGTACAGCCTTAATCTTGTTGAGAATCAAGTGAATGGTAGCCGCTTCATTATAGGCAGGTATGACAATGGAGAGCGTTTTTGACATGCAACTATTGCTGATTTAGTCAGCAAAAATATAAAACTTACCGCTATTTTAAGGGGGTTTTGGTTTATGCCTTCACGCCATTCGGCGGACAGGTTCGGCAAATAGGACACAGGTCAACACCAAATTAACCTGCTTCGCTTTGCTCTTGCAATTTTTCGGTTTGCAAGCTGGTCTTCTGCTCTTTGCCAGAACCTTTTATAATTTCCGGTAACATCATAAACAAACCAATCATAATACACACATCGGCAATGTTAAAAATACCGGTTCTAAGGCTTCCAAAGCCCATATTCATAAAATCAACCACACCTCCATAGAGTAAGCGATCATAAATATTGCTGATACCTCCGCCAAGAATAAGGCTAAAGGCAATGGTTTGCCACCAATTCATGCTCTTGGAAATGACAATATAAAAGAAAAGACCGAGAAGCATAATTACCGGAAATACTTTAAGGGTAAGAAAGTGCCAAGTGCCTTCCATTTCTGAGCCCAGGCTCATGAATGCACCTGTGTTTTCGACATAAGTCCAACGGAAAAAGTCATTGAGGTATTTAATACTTGGCTGCCCTTTCAAGACTGCTGTTGCCCAATATTTACTGGCCTGATCTGCGAAAATAGCCAGAAAAACAATGCCCAAAATAATACCTATACGTCTTTGAAAAATCTTCATAATTAATTGATGAAACGCCATTTAACACCCAGTCGGAAGGTTCCGTTTGGATGACCATAAAAGGCAGTTTGGTAAAATAAGCGGTCCGTAAGCCAGAGACTGCTAAAGTTTTCCCACTTGAAAAATGCTCGAAATTTATTCACACGCATACTAAAGTACGCGTCCATAGCCGGATAAAGCTCTGTTTCCTGCATACCCTGAAGCTGAAATTGTCCGGTCAGTGGATTATAGTAATCAGCGAAATAAGATGTATTCAGTCTCATATCAACACCTAGTCGTACGAGCAAGACCTTAAACCACTCACCTTCATAATACAAGCTATGCTTAGTGTAAATGGAAGGCAGCCGTATAACGTCCTCAGAAGCGGTCTGGGCTGTAAATACATTATCCAGATGCATAGGCCCCAACTTGAAGTCCTGCTTTACAATAAATTGCAAAATGCTTACTGGTACGCCTGTCTGACGGGCAAAGCCATCGGTATCAAAGTATATAAAGTTGTTGATCAAATGATAAGCGGCACTGGCTTCCAATCCAATTGACGGCAATCGGTAGGTCGCTTGTAGATTGGTTTCAAGGGTTTGATCAAAATTGTTTTCCCATAATTTGATTTGGGAACTATAGAAAGTAGTCTGAATCAAATTTGGACGATACAATTGATTGAGGGCCTGCAATTGCAGATTACCCAGTTTACCCAAATCGAGTGCCAGGGTTCCTTTCAATTGATAATCACCGGCATGATCCCAGAGCCCGAAGTGCGCATACGTATTAAGTCGAAGTCGGTCGCGCAATTTGATATTCCAACGCCCAGTCAGAAATAGGTTGTTGATGGTACTGTCTCGTGGCTCCATATTGGCGCGATGATAAGCGTGCGTCAGTCCGATTTCGAGTAAGTCTTTTTGTTCTTTAGCTTTGGTCTGGCCAAATTTTTCGAGCTGGAAAGTAGCTATACGGAAGCTATTTTCCACTTTTTGGTAGTCCATAAAAAAGCGACTTCCTCGTTCATCCGGCAACAAACCGGGGAAATTATTGAAAAAGCTACTATCTGTTAGGGTAGGATCAGTCGCAAAAAATTTATAAGTATCATCCTGGAAGATAAACTGATGTGTCAAAGTAAAGGCTCTGCGTTGGCCCTTAATCGAATCCTGCTGGCCACCAAACTTATAGTAGTGTGTATATCGCCACTCTTGATTGTCGTGGCGGGTTTGGGCGGTGTTTAGGAATACCTGAGCGGAAGTCGGGCTAGCTAAGTCACCTTCATTTTGGGGTTCCCGCAAAATTCCTCCATTGTCTTCCTGTTCAATTGTATTTCGCGTAAGCGAGAAAAAAGAAGAATATCGCTGGTTGGAACTGATAAAAGAAGTTCCCAATCCAAAAGAAGTATTTCGGCTGTTCTGATTGGG
>JALEHC010000092.1 GCA_022763215.1 Saprospiraceae bacterium | reverse complement strand
GTCGAGCATACCTACCAAAAACTTGAGTTTTTGAGCCAAAAAGTATCGATCTAGTGCATTGGAAGCATCCTGAAGGCTTTGATCGAATTGGCGTTTTTGTTTGCTGACAAAGCGTTTCTCTTCAGCTTCGGCTAAAAGGAACTGCTGAAAATAAAACTGCGCATCTCTCAAAGGCCAGTCATCCAGCTGTTTTTGTGCTTTTCGATACACCATTTGATAATTTTTGTCAAGTTGTCGATGCACATAAGCCCGCAGCGTGTAGTAATCTGGAGAAATACCGTCATGCTCCCATTCCTGTAAACCAATGTATTGTTCTGCCAATTTGAGCAACTGACTAATCAGATGATTTAGTCGTTTTTCATCGAAGGCTTGTTTGGGGTAAAGCGCTTTAAAGACGGTTTCTTTGGCTATTTTTTTATCTGGGAAGTTGCGTTTTGCCTGCATTTTGAGGTAGAAATAAAGCTCCGTAGTTTCTTCGTGCTTATTGAAATAAGGCGAGCTTACAAAATCACCAAAGGCCCGAAGTTCTTTGGAGTCAAAAGTTTTTAACAATTGCAGCAATTTGGTTTTATGCATACCGGTTTGTCATTTAGCTATCAATAAAAACAATCTGGGATGGTTTTGTTGCAGACTTTCATTCATTTTAATCAGATAAATTCATAAACTCAAAACTACATTAACTACTCTTAATCAATTATTTAAACTAGCCCATCTAATTAAAAATACACTATTTTTTCTGATATTTTAGCAAAATTGTAATTGTTTAGGGGGCCAAACTATTCTACTTTTGAACTATCAATAATACAATTGATATAGATGCAACTATAAATTTATGACTTATCCGAATCTCTATACCTACTTTACATGTCTTTGCCTGACCTTGTTATCAGGTTCGCTTGGGGCGCAAAATTTTATCTACCCGGGTGATATCAACAACAATGGTCAGGTAGAAAAAACGGATTTTTTATACCTCGGATATGCCTACAACTTTGTAGGTCCTGCCAGAATTGATCAGTCTACCACTTTTAGCGAACTAAATATTCCGGTTTTATGGGAAGAATTTTTTCCAGATGGCATGGATACTAATTTTGCTTTAGCAGATTGTGATGGAAATGGCTGGATCAATTGGCAAGATATCCTCGTCATCATCAATAACTATAGTGAAGCCCATGATAATGTCGTTCCGATAGAATTTGTACCTAGTGTCAATGACTTTGACCCAGCTATCAATCTGGAAGTTGACCCTTCGGAATTACAATTACTTCCGGGAGCACAATTTCAGTTTCCGATCTCGCTGGGTGGCCCTGATACTCCGATCAACAACTTTTTGGGCATTGCATTTAGCGTAAGCTATGACACAGATGTGATCAAAGATATTCGACTTGACTTTTTACCAAACTCCTGGCTGAATGCAGATGGAAACACCTTTCTTTTCCAGGACGAGCCATTTGGCGTAAGCGGTAAACTCGATGGCGTGGGTGTGCGATATGGTCAAGGAAATGCCATCGCGGTGAGTGGTGGAGGTATTTTTGCAGAATTAGAAGTTATTATTGAAGATGACCTGGTTGGTTTATTGCCTTGGGACAGCACTTCAACGATCATATATATCAATGAAATCAGCATGATAGGCGATGACCTAATGCCTATTCCGGTTCAGACGGATTCCCTCGAAATTATGGTTTATGGCGTTGATGCCATTACAAGTGTATCCGAAATAGAACTGGAGGAAAGTATTCGAGTATTTCCAAACCCCACCGACGAGATGGTGGTTGTTCAGTCGCCCTACCCTATCCAAACAATTGAAGTAATGAACATACTGGGTGCTCAGGTATCCTTGCTACATATTGAGGGTAGTCAACGCGAAGAGGTGTATTTGCCGAAAGGCAAACAAGACCAGGTGTATATGTTGAAAATAACTTGTGACGAAGGAATTGTCACACAAAGGGTACTTCAAAAGCACAGATAGCTGAGCCACCGAAGCAACCCAACTACCTGAATCATCTATTGTATAATCATAAAATTAAACAATGAAATCATTTAAACACATTTTAGCGCTCTTTTTCTGTGCAGGCTTACTGACTCAGGTAGCCTTTGCACAGGAATTTACAGTCAGCGGAACCGTAGTGTTTGGTGTAACGGAGGAACCGTTTGGCGGCTATCCGGTATATATCACCGAAGAAGGTTCTGATGATATTATTGCAGAAGCGTATTCTAACAACGACGGTGTTTATGAAGTGACGCTTTCTCCGGCTACTGATGGCCTTCCGTACATTGTGAGGGTTTCGACTTTTGACCTATGTACTGGCGAATACTTTGAAGCGATTGAGGTGGTCTTCACGGAAGACCCACAAACCGTAGAAGGTGTTAATTTCCATGTATGTTCTGAATTTGATCCGCCACCACCACCAGAAGATTGTGATGCTTACTTTACTTATGAGCCAACCGCTAACGATGAACTAACGATCAATTTTATTGATTTGTCTTACAGTGAAGTAGACTTTGTCACTTATGCTTGGGATTTTGGTGATGGTACAACCAGCACCGAGCAGAACCCTTCACACACTTATGCAGAAGAAGGTGTTTATACAGTCACTCTAACCATTATTGCTGGTGATTGTGAAAGCACAATAGTGCAGCAAGTATACGTGGGCGATGATCCGTGTGGCTGTGATGACGAGGAATACGAGATTGTTTGTGTAGAAATTGGTCCAGGTCTTGTGGTTCCTTTGTCTGAGTGTATAGCACTATGTGAAGGCTTTACTCCTGATCAGTTTGTTGATGGCCCTTGTGGAGATATTGGCGGAAATTGTCTGGCTTATTTTGAATTTGAAAGCGATGCTTCCGATTCATTAACAATCAATTTTACGGACATTTCTGATGGAGCAGGTAGTGATATCGTTAGCTGGGAATGGCATTTTGGTGACGGCACGACAAGTGCAGATCAAAATCCGACGTATACCTATGCAGAAGCAGGTGGATATGAAGTTATTCTGACGATTGAAACCGAGTCTGGTTGTGTATCTACTTTTCATTTGACCGTATTTGTAGGCATAGATGACGACTGTAACTGCGATGATGTATTCGATCCAGTTTGTGTCTTATTCCCTGATGGATTTACATTTACTTTCCCGAATGAATGTGAAGCACTTTGTGCAGGTTTTGGTCCGGATACTTGGGTAGAATGTGATAATGATTGTCCATGTCCTGATATTTATGATCCAGTTTGTGTATTAGAACCAGCTACTGGCCTTATTCTGACGTTTACCAACGAGTGTTATGCCATTTGTGAAGGTTACGGCCCGGATTCATTTATTGATTGCCAAGGCAATGACGGTTGTTTTGCATTTTTTGAACTAGAATACGACCCTGCGGTTGACTCGCTTACTGTAAACTTTACAGATGTCTCAGAAACGGATGATTCACCAATTATTAGCTGGACTTGGGAGTTTGGTGATGGAACGACTAGTTCTGAACAAAACCCATCACATACTTATGCGGAAGCAGGAGGTTATTCGATTATTCTGACGATTGAAACAGAAGATGGTTGTGTTTCTACATTTATCACTTATATCGTAATCGGAAACATCGATGATTGCAATTGTCCAGATATTTATGATCCGGTTTGTGTGATAACGCCAGAAGGGTTCGAGTTTGAATTCCCGAACGAATGTTACGCGCTTTGTGCAGGATTTGACGAAAGTCAATTCACAGCATGTGAGTTTGGCGGAGAAGAATGTTTTGCAGGCTTTTTAATGTCACCAACAGACGATCCATTGACCGTTACTTTTGAAGACTTATCACAAACATTCGAAGGAACCATCACCAATTGGGAATGGAACTTTGGCGACGGCAATACCAGTAATGAGCAAAACCCGACACATACTTACGCAGCAGAAGGCATTTACGAAGTAAGCCTAACCATCGAAACGGACAGCAATTGCGTAGCGACCACTTACCAGCACATTTGCATTGGAGAAGGTGGCTATTATGAAGGCCCAGACTGCCAGGCAGTGTTCTATTTTGAACAAAACCCGGATGATCTTACGGAGTTCAACTTTATTGACATTTCTTTCGGAAATATCATCAATTGGGAATGGGATTTCGGCGATGGCAACACCAGCAATGAACAAAATCCGACGCATACCTATGCAGAAGATGGTAGCTACCTGGTAACCCTGACGATCACAACGCAGAATGGAGACGATCCAAACGACCTTTGTACCAGCACTATTTCCGTTTTCTTGTTTACAGACCCAAGTGCATGGTATGATAATGAATGTAATGCTTTGTTTATTCCATTCATCTTCCCAGAAACCAATGAAGTATTCTTTATCAACTTATCTTCTACGGATGCGATTTCTTTTGAGTGGGACTTTGGCGACGGTACAACCAGCCTTGAACCACTACCATCTCATCAATATGAAGCGGAGGGCGAATATGAAGTAACACTCACCATAACAACAGCCGAGGGCTGTGTGAGTACCTATGTGGTAACCCTTAATGTGGAGGATGCCAACTTTACAGGTACGCCGCAATACCTCACTATCAGCAACACTACGGACTCTGAAGCCATGTTGGCTCCACTGAATGTGACGCCAAACCCGGCGGCTCAGCAGGCACAGGTACAATTTGATGCCGCTTCCGCTGAAATGTATCAATTACAGGTACTGACATTGGAAGGACAAGCTGTTATTCAAGAAAGAATTTCGGCTCAGACTGGCACGAATTTGCATGATCTTGATTTGGGTGAATTACCTAGCGGTCTTTACCTAATTCGACTGCAAAGCCAACAGGGAATCCAAACAACTAAGCTTATTAAGCAGTAAAGAACACAAGTAGGATAGATTTACAAGCCCGTACGATCTTCGGATCTACGGGCTTTTTTTTGTGTTAGTCTATATATCAAATAAAGACCCTTCCATTCCTGGCGGAACGATACCAAGATGCTTGTAAGCTTTCTCGGTTACGGTTCGGCCTCGGGGCGTCCGTTGTATATAGCCCTCCATGATCAGGAAAGGTTCGTGAACTTCTTCAATGGTGCCGGCCTCCTCTCCTACTGCCGTAGCAATCGTCGTCAAACCTACCGGGCCACCCTTAAATTTATTGATGATGGTATCCAGAATTTTGTTGTCCATTTCATCCAGTCCACTTTCGTCTACATTCAGAGCAGAAAGACCAAATTTGGCGATTTCGACATCAATTGTACCATCACCTTTAATCTGTGCAAAATCGCGAATTCGGCGCAACAAGGCATTGGCAATACGCGGTGTTCCTCGGCTTCGACGGCCAATCTCGGCAGCTCCTTCCGCAGTAATCGGTACCCCCAGCAAATTTGCAGAACGTTTAACGATTCGGATTAGGGTTTCCAGATTGTAATAATCGAGGTGACAAGTGATCCCAAAGCGAGCCCGCATAGGTGCGGTCAATAAGCCCATTCGGGTCGTTGCACCAACGAGTGTAAATGGATTTAGAGATATTTGAATACTTCGGGCATTGGGGCCGCTATCGATCATGATATCAATACGATAATCCTCCATAGCTGAATAAAGGTATTCTTCCACGACCGTATTCAGTCGATGAATTTCATCGATAAAAAGTACATCTCCTTCTTCCAGGTTGGTAAGCAAACCTGCCAAGTCACCCGGTTTTTCAAGTACCGGCCCGGAAGTTAATTTCATATTTGTTTCCAGCTCATTGGCAATAATATGAGAAAGGGTTGTTTTACCCAGCCCAGGAGGGCCATGCAACAATACATGGTCGAGTGCCTCTTCCCGCTGTTTTGCGGCTTGAATAAATATTTCAAGATTATCAACAATTTTGGGTTGTCCACTAAAATCTTGCAGCGATTTTGGTCGCAATGACTTTTCAATTTGCTGCTCCTCCTGATCATAATGCCCACCTGTTGGATCTAAATTCTGATTCATCTACATCTTTTCTTTTGTGCCACGTGTGTTTTGGTACACACTACTGCTTCTGATACTCCTTTCGCCAGATCAACGTTCCTTTTTCGCCCGGCATCACTTTTTTCAGGCATTCCTCGGCTTTATCGGGCGATTGTTTACACAAAAGCGTTCCCTGACAATCGTAAAGATATACGATTTTACCTTTCAGCAAATAAGCCCAACCATCTGTACGATAAGGATATTTATAAATTTCGGCAGTTTCGTGTTTTACGATAGCTTCCTTTAACCAGGGTGCTTGCTGGGGTTGACTTACGTCAAAACACTCTTTTTTGATCGGCAGATTGTCCCCCAGTTGTTCTACACAAGTCAGTTCTACAATTTGCCCGGCCATACAAATCCCCATGAGGTCATCTCTGAGTTTATAACCAAAACGAATTTGTTGGCTGTCTTCGAGTGCAAATTTTTCTAATGAAGCATCGGTTGGAATAAATGCTCGGCCATCGCCGGTATTGATAATCAAATCACAACCATCTAGCCCCTGAAGATTTTTGACCGTTCCTGTTTCCGTACATTCAGCGGTAGTATTTTGGGTTGTTTTGCAGGCCCCAAAGGCCAGACTCAGTAGTAAAAAGAGAAGTATTCGCATAAAATTTGGTTGGTTTAATCCATTATGTCATTGCCCGGCACCTTTGCTTGGCGCAAATAACCACTCAAAGCAAATAAATTCTTACATTTGCGCAGATTTACAGGTGCTTTCGAGGCCTTGTAAACCTATTAAGTACAATTATTTCATTTCCATACAGAGTTGTCGCTCTCTTCGAGCCTCGGCTCGCCTCTATAAACAAAATACGACTTAAACATGAGTGGAACAAAAGTAACGATTGAAAACGGAAAATTAAACGTCCCTAACGATCCAATCATTCCGTTTATCGAAGGTGATGGTATCGGTCCTGATATTTGGGCAGCTGCTGAACGCGTGCTAGATGCAGCGGTAGAAAAAGCTTATGGTGGAGAAAAAAAGATAGTTTGGAAAGAGGTTTTGGCTGGTCAGAAAGCTTTTGACCAGACCGGAGAGTGGCTTCCACAAGCTACCCTAGATGCTATCAACGAATACCTAGTTGCCATCAAAGGCCCTTTGACAACTCCTGTAGGTGGTGGTATCCGCTCCCTGAATGTGGCTTTACGCCAAAAGCTGGACTTGTATGCTTGTGTTCGTCCAGTTCGCTATTTCAATGGTGTTCCTTCTCCAGTTGTACACCCTGAATATGTTGACATGGTTATTTTCCGTGAAAACACAGAAGACATCTACGCAGGTATCGAATACCTTAATGGCACGGAAGAAGTAGAAAAACTGAAGAAGTTTTTGATGGACGAAATGGGTGTTACTCAGATTCGCTTCCCGAATACGGTTTCTTTGGGTATCAAGCCAGTTTCTGTTGAAGGTACAGAGCGCCTTGTTCGTTCTGCTATCGAATATGCCATTGACACCAAGCTACCTTCTGTTACTTTGGTTCACAAGGGTAACATCATGAAGTTTACCGAAGGTAAATTTAAGGAGTGGGGTTATGAATTGGCAGAGCGTGAGTACGGTGACAAGGTTTTCACTTGGGCTCAGTATGACCGTATCGCAGCTTCAGAAGGAAAAGATGCAGCTAACAAAGCACAAAGTGAAGCCGAAGCTGCTGGCAAAATTATCGTTAAAGATGCCATTGCAGATGCTTTCTTGCAGCAGATTTTGACTCGTCCACGCGATTACTCTGTTATTGCTACGCTTAACCTGAATGGTGACTATGTATCGGATGCATTGGCTGCCAATGTAGGTGGTATCGGTATCGCTCCGGGTGCCAACATCAACTACGAAACGGGTAAAGCAATCTTTGAAGCAACACACGGTACGGCACCAAAGTATGCTGGACTAGATAAAGTAAACCCAAGCTCTGTTATTCTTTCTGGTGAAATGATGCTTCGTTTCATGGGCTGGAAAGAAGCTGCTGACCTCATCATCAAAGGTGTGGAAGGTGCCATTTCAAACAAACGTGTAACTTATGATTTCGAACGCTTGATGGAAGGAGCTACGCTATTGAAATGCTCTGAGTTCGGTACAGAAATCATCAACAATATGTAAGCTTAAGTGCTGCCTTCACGCCATTCGGCGGACAGGTTTTGCAAATTCTATAAAGGCTTTTCAGGAATATTCTTGAAAAGCCTTTTTTTTACGGTATCCCGTAGATAAAAAAAGCCCCATGAAATCATTAAAGACTCCATGAGGCTAGTTGCGCGGTTCCGCCTTTCGGCGGAATTCATTCCGCTATATCTTCAAATCAATTACTTGATTACAACGAATTTCTTCGTCTTCGTACCTTCCAAAGTGCTGATACGAACAACATAAGTACCCGCTGGGTAGTTGTTTACGTCAAACTGGAAGTTCTGGTTTTCTACATTCTGGAATTCCTGAATGCTCATTACCTTACCTTCGATGTTTGCGATGATAAACATAGCATCTTGTGGCTGCTCCAAATCAACAGTTACGTTAAGGATATCAGAAACTGGGTTTGGTGCCAAAGTCAATGCGCTTTCTGGCAATGCAATCTCGTCAGTCTGGTCAGGGAAAGTAACATTCATACGAACAACTGCCGCTTCTTCAGGACCAAATCCACCAAGGAACCACTGAGTAGTATTTACTACAGTAGAAATCTGGAAGTAATTGATACCACCATCTACAGAGTGGAAGATGTTATTGTTAGCACCTTCATAACGAATACAAAGGAAGTAACGTCCACCTGGCTCCAATTCAACACCTGGCATCAAAGTACTCGCATCCAAGATGTCAGCAACTGCATCGTCATAGTTTGCATATCCTGCTGGGAAAGTGTAAGACTGGAAACCAACAACAGTCAAAGACTCAGAGTCAGAGTTTGTATCAAATCCAGTAAAATCAGCAGCTACATCATCAGCAACTCTGTAAAGGAATACAGTTGCTTCAGCACCATCCATTGTGCCATCAGCAGCGTTTCTACCACCACCGAAAGTTGCAGTTGAAGCTACTAAACCTTCTGCCAATGGACTTACAAGGTAGTAGTTACCCATTGTCCAGTCAGCCTGTGTACCTGGGCGAAGACCACCGATACCAGCACCATCATCCTTAGAGTATAAAGATTCTGTTACAATGAATTCTTCGTTAGAGAAGTTGTCAGAAGGATCAAAATCATCTTCTTCAGCAGTTCTTGTAACTACTTCGTAGTTGATGTTGTAAGAACCCTGTGGAAGTTCAGGAGCATAAGTAGATTCGATGGTAAGTGTACGTAGTGAATCCACTTCCAAAATGTCAAGAACAACACTATCCTGGTAAAGAATAGCATTATCTGCATTGTCTGTAACAGTTGCAATCAAAGTTACATCCGTCTGATCTTCTCCACCAATGTTAGTAACATCAGCTTCGAAAGCCATTGTATCGGTGTCAACCAAACCTTCTGGCTGAGCATAAGATGCAGGTGGGTAGAAGAAATCACCCAACTGAAGGTTGTTCTTTGGTGTTTCGATCAACTGAATGTCATCGATCAACCAGTAGTAGTAACGACCATTCCATGTGAAACGAATTTTCACGTCAGACTGGCCACCAGCAACAGAGGTGATATTTACCAATAGTACATCGTCTGGAGCAGTACCACCGTTACCAACAACATTTGGGTTGATTGGGAAGTCTGTCCAAGTCATACCACCATCGTTAGATACTTCCAAAAGAGTAGATACAGCATTCGCGTTTGCACGTGCATACTGATTCATTTTGATAGATACCGTTGGTGCATCAGTCAAGTCAATAGATGGAGAAGTCAATGTACCAGAGTGTGTTCCAGCGAATGGACCACCACCTACACCAACACCACCACCATCGTATACATCTGAGTTGTACATAGCACAACCGTTAGCTGCTGATGGCGACTGGATTGGACCTCTTGTACCCCAGAACAAAGCATCTGTAGATACACCATCCAAGTCAGCTACGTTTGCCTGACCATCTGGAGACCACTGCCAAACAGCACCTTCCGGGCTACCTGGGCCGATTTCCCAATCACTAGGGATACCACCATCAAACTGCTCCTCCCAGTATACAGTTTGAGCCTGCATAGAAACAGCGAATATTGCAATAAAGGAGAAAAGTAGTAATGATCTTTTCATAAGAAAAAATAATTTGGTTAAAAATTACGTGTTTATAATTCAATATCTAAAATCGCTATAAAACTAAACAACCAAAATAGCATTCACCTTCTAAAAGACAGAAAAATGTCTTTAAAATGCTAAAATTCTTTCGAATTAATGAATCTTCACAGATTTAATCTCGTAAAAGGAACTTTTTTTCCGAATAGGATTTTCGAAAAAAGGAAAGAAGGCAATTTTTGTATGCTCGAAGCGAGTGATTGTTGTGCTCATTTAGTGGTTGCGTAGTTGCTTAAGTGTTGGCAATATAATCAAAAACCACCAACTACCAAAAGTGAAGCAATATTTTAAGAATTCTATCTTCAGAAAGATAAAAACCTGACTATGGCATCTATCAGGCTTTTATCTGCGGTTGAACGACACTACTATTTTATAACTAATTTTCCGACATATGCCTTGTCTTCTGTACTCGCTCTTACATGGTAAATGCCTTTCGGCAAATGCGACACGTCTATCTCTATACCTCCATCTGATGTCACACACTTCGCTGCCAATACTTGTCTACCATCGGCACTCCAAATATTCAACTGTAATTCCCCACTTGTCATTTCATCCCAATTCAGGCGCACAACATCATTTGTCGGATTTGGCGAAAGCCAAAGACGCCCCACATCCTGTGGCTCCTGTACCTCCGTGGTAAAATTACACCCCTCTCCCAGCCTGATCACGGGTGAAACATTATTCCCAAATGGATTCAAATACCATTTTTCTTCAAAACCTACCATATTTGCTACTTGTGGATACACCTGACTCGTATCTACCACCTGCAACAAATCTGCTTCTACTCCCTCAAAAACTATACTTACCAGATATGATTTTCCTTCTTCCAACATGATTCCTGGTTCTAAATTTACGGCATTAAGTACATCAACCTTAAAAAGATCAAAACTAGATGCACCCGCTGGAAAATCAAAAGAATTAAATCCAACTACTTCCGTTTGCTCCACAAAACTGGAAATACTATTGATCGACCAGTTTTCATAAAAGTCTGAATCCTCAATTTCATAGACAACCAAATTAATACCTGTAAAATCATTTAAAGACTCCTCTTCGGACTCTGTGGCTACCGAAAATTCAACGGTATATAATATCCTGGAAAAATCATCTGGTTGGTAGTAAACCGTACCAATTTGCCATTCTGGCAAATCTTCCGTGCCAACAACATCAAACCCTTCACAGTCATCTTTTTGTGCTTTGGGTTCAAAAAAGCCGCCGGCTTCACGCAGATTAAAATGGTAGCTGGCACTATTATCAAAAGGGTTTGCATCAGCTTGTTCGTGATAAATATCAACAACTTCGTACTTTACCACATAGTTTTTATAGTCATAACTGACCCGCCATTTTTCGGGTATTCTTAGTCGTTTAGTTGCTCCAGGCAAAAGGGTATCTAAAGCAGTAGATTCTTCAAATAAGATAAACGTCTCTGTTTGCTCTGCTAGTAATAATTTCAACTGTACCCCTTGCAAGGTATCGGCTCCATTATTAGTAATATCTGCATAAAATGACAGCGAATCCTGGATAGAATAAAAGTCGCTACTATAAGC
>JALEHC010000549.1 GCA_022763215.1 Saprospiraceae bacterium | reverse complement strand
ACATCCGAAATCGTAATACCTGCGGTATTATTCACATCCGCTGCAATCAATAAATATGGATCAGTAATCAATTCAAGGAAACGGATATGGCGCAAAATAAGTACCATATCGATAACAGAAAGACCTTCCGGATCATCAAAGTCTCGCATCGGAATGATTGAATAATCTTCTCCGCTATCCTGATCCTGGAATTCATAGCGACCTGCGGCATCCGTCAAGTCCGTCAAAAGTACAGGTCCATCAAGCGTAACTTCTGTATCCTTGATTGGCTCAAAATTGATTTTGTAAGTTTCCCCAGCAATATTGATAAAGCCTCGAACGCAAATGTCTCCGCCAAATAAGGTCGGCACGACGCCACCCTGTGGCAACTGGAATGCTTCAGCTGAAAGTGGATTACCATTTAGCGTAAGCGGAACACATTCACCCGGAGGTGCTGAAATCGTCATCTTAATATTGAAGACAACGGTACTATCAGGCAAAGACAAACCTTGACCTGTTTCATCCACCCAAAGTACACCATATACATTGGGCGCAATTTCTTGGAAAGTAAATGCATCGATGTCAATACCACCTGCCAAATCATCGGCCGCTTCTAATGCAAAAATCGTGCTTTGGTTCGCATCTGGTGCTGTAACCGTAAACTGGAACCCAACAACACCTTCAAAATCAAGTACTCGTACAGGTACACAGAACGTATCATTAGATGAAGTATAGTCCAGCGTATCTACAAAGAAGGTCAAATCAGCTGTTGCCTCTACATTTACATTAAATGAACAAGTTGCTTCATTGCCAGCTGCATCCACTGCTGTATACGTTACCGTAGTAACGCCAAGCGCAAAGCCGTCACCTGGGTTAAAGTCCGAAGTTATGGTAATAGGATCGCCACAGTTGTCTTCCACAAGTGGCTCTGTCCAGTCTACATTTATCTCACCAATACCAGCATTTAGGAATACCGTAATATCAGAAGGACAGAATACAAATACAGGTGGCTCCATATCGTCCATTACTTCTACAGTGGCTGTTCCAATACAACCGTTGGTATCTGTACCCGTCACACTGTAAGTACCTGGGCCTGTTGGCACAATACTTGCCGTTGTTTCACCTGTACTCCACGTATATGTGTCCGCTCCCGAAGCAGTCAACATACCCGGATCATTTGGGCAGTAGTTCAAATCACCAGTAATCACAACCACTGGCGACGCAGATTCTGTTATTGTAACGGTAGCTACATTCATACATCCAAATGCATCTGTACCTGTCACTGAATAATCACCAGCAAGCGTTACGACAATAGTTGGAGTGGTCTCGCCGGTACTCCATAGATAGGTATCTGCACCAAAGGCCGTTAACTCTGTCTCATCACCTGCGCAAATTTCCAAAATACCATCAATTCCTACATCCGGTAATGGCAATTCGGTCACAAAAGCAGAAGCTTCACCTACACAGCCGTTGGCATCTACTACTGTTACACTGTAATCGCCAGGGGCATCTACCTCTATCGAAGTCGTAGTTTCGCCAGTGCTCCATTCATATTCTACTCCACCAAAAGCAGTAAGTGTAGTGGAAGTACCTACGCAATATTCTAAAACACCCTGAATACCTGCATCTGGTCCTGGGAATTCGTCAACAATTACCGTAGCTATATTTTCGCAACCATTTGCATCCGTACCAGTTACGCTGTACTCCCCTGGAGCCGTAACTGTAATGGAAGGCGTCGTTTCACCTGTACTCCAAGAATAAAAGAGTGCACCAATTGCTTCCAAAGTGGTAAATTCACCTGGGCAATATGCCAGATCGCCAATTATTTCAACTTCTGGAAGTAAGAGTTCATTGACTTCTACAGAAGCTACATTTTCACAGCCATTCGCATCCGTACCAGTTACGCTATATATACCCGGTGAGCTTACGATTATTTCAGCAGTAGTTTCGCCTGTACTCCATGCATAAGTATCTGCTCCGACTGCCGTCAAAGTAGTTTCACTACCAAAACAATAGCTCAGATCACCTTCAATTTGTACATCAGGAAGTGGCAAAACTTCTACTGTGATAGTAGCTACTGCCTGACAGCCATTCTCGTCAGTTACGGTAACACTATAGTCTCCTGCAACTGACACCGTAATCATTTCTGTCATCTCGCCAGTACTCCATTCATATGAAATCCCCCCTGCTGCAAATAATTCGGTTTGATCACCCTCGCAAATAGTTAATTCACCCTGAATACTTGCATCAGGAAGTGGCAGTTCTTCCACCGTTACAGTTGCTACATTCATACAGCCGTTAGCATCCGTACCAGTTACACTGTAATCTCCTGGCATATTTACAATAATACTTTCTTCCATTGAGCCTGTACTCCACATATAAGTCTCCGCACCAAAAGCTGTTAGTTCTGTTTCATCACCACTGCAATAAGACAGGTTGCCGTCGATTCCGACAACAGGCAATGGAAGTTCTATTACTTCAACTTCTGCCGTATTCACACAGCCATTTACATCTGTACCTGTAACGGTATATGTTCCAGCGGCGGTTACCACAATAGAAGGCGTTTGGTCACCTGTACTCCATACATAAGTCTCGGCTCCGCTTGCCGTTAATTCGGTTTCGTCGCCAGCACAAAATGCAAAAGCACCATCGATTTCTACGGTTGGCAATGGCAATTCTTCAACGGTTACCATCGCTTCATTTTCACAACCATTATTATCGGTCCCGATTACACTATAAACACCCGGTGTATTCACAGTAATGGAAGGTCCAGTTTCGCCCGTACTCCATAAATAGGTTTCCGCACCAGTTGCGGTTAAAACCGTAGAGGTACCAGCACAATACAGCAATTCTCCTGAAATTTCCACAACAGGAAGTGGCAATTCTGTAACGGTAAAGTCGATAGAATTTTCACAACCATTTGCATCCGTACCCGTAACCGAATAATCGCCTGGCATGTTGATTTGGATGGAAGTAGTTGTTTCGCCTGTACTCCATACATAAGTTTCAGCACCAACTACGGTAATTTCTGTTGTGCTTCCTGCACAAATACTCAGTGGCCCAATAATATCAAGTGATGGTAATAAATTTTCTTCTACGATTACCGTTGCAATGTTCGTACAACCATTTGCATCTGTACCTGTAACTGTATATGCACCCGGAGAAGAAACAAAGATAGAAGCTGTTGTTTCACCTGTACTCCATACATAAGATACCGCACCCGATGCAGTTAACTGAGTAGAATCGCCCTGACAGAACGCCAGTTCTCCAATGATTTCTACTTCCGGCAACGGGAATTCCTCCACAATTACCGTAGCCATTGCCACACATCCATTTACATCTACTCCAGTCACGGTGTATTCACCTGGGCTATCTACAATAATTGTTGCGGTAGTTTCGCCGGTGCTCCACTCATATTCTATAGCTCCGGTTGCAGTAAGTTCAACGGATTCACCCGCACAATAAGAGAACTCACCTTCAATAATTACATCTGGCAATGCCAATTCTTCTACACTTACCAATTGTTGTTCTTCGCAACCCGTTTCGTCATCCACAACCACTAAAACATAATTACCTGGGTTTAGAATAATATTCTGTGCGAATGGCCCTCCTGGAAAACCAAGACTTAACGTATCAGGTACGCTAATAGTAGCTTGCTCACCTTCACAAACCTCTACAATGGAAGGCAACATAAAATTGATGGAGTCGACCATTAGATTAAGCGTGATTGTACTATCGCAACCCAATGAAGTCATCAATACATCCTGATAACTACCTGGTGTTGTATAAATCGTACCTCCAAAAAAGATACTTTGTCCTTCACAAATAGTCGTATCAATCGTCGTGAAGACATCATCACAAGGTAATACCGTTACACTACCACAACCTGCTGTAAATGGAATTTCTTCCAGTTCATTATTAAAAACAGCGATAGGTGTTACGCTACTGGTGAAGTTAACTTCACTGGTTCCTTCGGCTTTCGCCTGAAAACAAACTTCAAAAATGGGCGTGTCATCATCAAGTGTTGTACCGAAGCCAATTTCTGTAAAGTAAGCACAAGAAATAACTCCTTCCGCAGCCAAATCGGTATTAAAGTCATCTATACCTAAGTCGGCCAATGCCTCCACATTGATGTTGATTTCCTGATACTCAATAATAGCCGTATCAAATTCGATGGTAAACTGGAAGGCTGCCAATTCGGCAAAGTTTAATGCATTGACCGTTACACAAGAGGTTTGGCCAATAGAGGCGGTTTCCTGAGAAGCACAAAAGGGTACGGAATTGGGGGTACAATCCACGCCTAAGGCTTCCATTTCGTAGTTTGATAATTCATCATCGGTTTTGGGAATGTCCTTTCCTGAATTTGAGGTAGTTGCCAATACCTGTCCTATACTGAATAGACAGATACAGCAGTACAATAAAAGTTTATTCATGAAAATTGTAGTTTTGAGATTGCCCATCAGACAATCTGTTGGTGTAATACATTTACTATCTCGTTTATCCAAAAGGGATAAGTTCTGCCAACATAAATCAAGTAAACTGGTAAAACAGTAGGTGATTACAAATCAGATGTACCAGAAAAACGCCTCATGACATCTTCTTCAATTTCAAATTCTGGAAAGAAGTCGTTGAACTATCTAATTCTCTTTCAACTAACAGGGAATGTATTGCGAGTCATAAATTTTAGAACCAAATGTAAATGAATACATTTCAAAATAACTATGGACCTATGTAACTATGCTCTAGAATAATGTAGGAGAGTATGGTATCGCTTAAAACGACCCTACTCCAAGGTTTGCTTAACTTGCTTGAGCTTGCAATATATAAAAATCTTTAGACTTACGTCAAATGGAAAACAATATTCAAGTCTGTAATATGAAACATTTATAGCTTGTTGTTAGTCAATTCGTTTGGGAGATGTCACTTGCTGACCTTCTAATTCAAGTTCCCAACCGGCACCATTGGCCATGAAACGAATCACTTCTATTATCTGATTGCCCTGAATTCTGGCTTCCTCCAACAAGCGGCTTTCTTCTGCCTTTCGGCGAAGCACTTCCTTTGCATTTTTATTGATTCGGGTATAATCGGCAGGCGTAAAAGCATTAAAAAAGCTCTCTTCCAAATCTTTATACTTTACTTCGTGATCAATAGACAAAATTTCCGGATTGGGAAGATTACTCAAACGAAGAACTTTATTCATTGAATCAGCCGTGATTTTGATATTGTCCATATCATAACCTACCAATACTTTCCCCCGGACTTCTAGCCTAGCTTCTTTTGAAAAACTCCAAGTACTCGGTAAAGGCAAATAAATAGTAAAATTGCGGATATTTTCTTCATCATACGTTTCCACGAAATTACCTTCCACAGTCACTAGCTTACAGACTTTGTCCACCTTTTCTAATAATACCGTAGACTCCACATTTCTTTCTTCCTTGGGTGTGCTATTAAAAAACTGGTAACTGATCCAGCCACCAAGGCCAAAGGCAAGTAGTATGACAATGAGGGTGAGTATGCGTTTCATTCCAGATTGATTGATCGCAGCATCGGGCTGCAAATGTTTTGCGAAAGCGGATTAAGATCCTTGTATAAATATAAACAGGTTTACCAACACCTGATTGATAAACCTGTCAATTTGAAAATTCTTTATGTTAATATAATATCTAATCTACCTTCGCATCCATATCATAACGAAGTCCTTTGTAGCTTTTCAGTACTGCTTTCACAGAACCTACGGCTACTGGTGACTCGATCAACAACGGAATTCTGTTCTTGTCGTCTGTCACCCAAACATTCATTTCGGTATCTTCATTAAAGACTTGGCCAGCAATCACTTCCGGAGAAAACTTAATAGTTTTGAAGGTCCCGTTATCTTTAATTTTCTTTTTTTGTTCTTTTCCTTTGTAGCGCACACGCAAAGGCCACACCTCATTATCCATAAATATCTTAATCGGAATCTGTGAATTTTTTTCCAGATTATTAAATTCGATATTTCTGGTAAAGTAAATGATCGACAAGATATCGTGCATGCAGCTCTCAATCTGATATTCAGTGGTCTTAGTTTCCTTACGGCTTTTTCCTCTGGTAGAACGCGCTACTTTTTCTTCCTGATCAAATGCAACCCGGTCGTATAGCGTATACCCACCTTCCTGTACATCTCTGACAGATACAAGAGGAAGGAGTGATTCTTTATCAACATAAGAGTCGTAATAATCTCTTACCTTAAAAAACCATTCGTAGGATTTATAAGTACGACCAACTGCCGAAAGGTGGTACTTGCTACCCATGTCTTTCACTTTAAAAGTAACCTCTCCCGCCGAAAGCCAAATAAAATTCCAGTTGTAATACAACTTATAAGTGATTTCTTCACCTGGAACAAAAGTTCTGTTTTCAATTTCACAAAGCTTTACTTCCTGGCCATTTCCAGGATTGTTTTCGATGGGTTCAGTTGGGTTCTTGAAAGCCATGAGGGAGCACAATACAGCTAGTACAAAGCCAGTTTTAATTGTTTTCTTTCTCATAACCTAATGATTTTAAAACATTTATTTTAACAATGACGATTACTCCCAAAAACGCTGGTATACTGAGGTTTATTATAAACAGACTGAAGGTGGCCGCTAGGATGCTCAGTTCGTTCGCATCAAAAAACGACCATACAAACAACGCAATTTCGCCTCGCGCCAGCAAGCCCATCAAAGGGGGCAAGGGAACACTTGTCTGTATCAAATAGATCATACTGATTCCTGCTAGTGCTGATCCTAAGTCAACCTCTATACCAAAAAACATTAATATAAAGTAATACTGAAGTGAATACACTCCATACCTTAATACAGCAAAAAGCAATGCAACCCCCAAAATTTTAGAGGAATAATGCTGCAAAACCAACAAATGTCTTAGATACGACTTAATTTTCGGCTTGCTATTACGCAAAAATGGTAGTCTCTTAGCAATTGGTACTAATAAATCGATATTAAAAAACCCAAACAATAGCAGCCCAATCAGGCTTGCGCCTAATATTAAAAAACTTGCCAGCAAAAAAGGTTTCAATGAAAGATACCAGTTGATAAAAAAAGTAGTTCCGATCAGTCCAAATGACAACAATACCAATAATTGGCTCAAACTACCGACCAAAGTAGCAATAACAGCCCGCCAATTATATTCCGGATCCACCATAAGAATACGACCACCATACTCACCAATTCGATTAGGGGTAAACATCGAAATAGTCACTCCCATCAAAATAGCCTGTAATGCTTTCCAGAAACTGATTTGCACGAAAGTGCGCACCAAGGCACGCCATTTCAAACTTTCAAAAGCCCAGTTGACTGGCATAAGCAAAATAACACAAAGTAGCCATGGCCAGCGATTGCTGTTTTGGCTCTCTATAAAACTGCGCCAAAGCGCTTCCAGGTTTTCCTTTTGTACGATTTGCCGATAGAGCGTAAATAGCAGCAAAGCTGCAATTATGGCTTTGATCAATAAATTTGCCCAGCGCGTATTAAGGATTTTTCTCAATCAGAAAATTTTATGCAAAATAGGCCAGATCAGGGGAGTCTGCAAACGAAAATAAAAACAAAATCGTTGAAAAAATTTGTTTTCCTTTGTATTTACTACTACCTTACGAAGGGTTATTAGGTCTTACCTTTCGGTAAATGCGCCTCCGGCCGGGACTTGATTTGTGAACTTCAGAAGCGACAAATATTGAAAGCGAAGAGTACTCCACCATATAAAATTTTGGGTATTGACCCCGGCACAACAGTCCTTGGTTATGCCGTTATCGAGATTGCGGATCGAAAAATGAAAGTCATCGAAATGGGGGTTCTACATCTTAAAAAACTTCCCTCCCATCAACAAAAGCTCAAAAGAATTTTTGAACGCATCCAGACGATTATCGATCTGCACCAACCCAAAGAAATGGCCATTGAAGCACCATTTTTTGGTAAGAATGTACAAGCTATGCTCAAATTAGGCCGAGCCCAGGGCGTAGCCATGGCAGCTGCCATCACTAAAGGGGTAGCGATTACAGAATACTCCCCCAGAAAAATCAAGCAATCGGTGACTGGCAACGGAAATGCCGCCAAAGAACAGGTGGCTGCGATGTTAACGAATATCCTTGATTTTAAATTAGATGGCTATTATCTGGATGCGACCGATGCTTTAGCAACGGCTGTTTGTCATTATTACCAATCCGGCAATGTCATGTCGGGGCAAAAAAGGTATTCAGATTGGAGTAGTTTCTTGAGTGATAATCCGAAGCGCGTATCAAAAAAGTAAAAGGCTACCCCAAATTTCAGATTTGAGACAGCCCTTTCTGGAGTTATACTGTAGCAATAAAATTATTTTAGTTGCTGGCTAATTTGCTGAGCAATTTCAGCCAATTCTTCCTGAGAAAACTTCAGGCGTTCTTTTTCAAAGCTCATATCCTGAATTTTGTTAATTGGAATCAGATGCATGTGAGCATGAGGAACTTCCAAACCAACAACTGCAGTACCAATTCGGTTACAAGGGATAGCTGCCTTTAACGCAATAGCTACTTTTTTTGCAAAAACATTCATCTTAATGATCATCTCATCATCCAAGTCGAAGTAATAGTCTACTTCTTTTTTGGGAATAACAAGCGTATGTCCTTTAGCCACCGGACTAATATCCAGAAAAGCCAAAAACTGATCATCTTCTGCCACTTTGTGAGCAGGAATTTCTCCATTAACGATACGAGTAAAAATAGTAGCCATAACGAGTTTTAGATTGAGATATCAACGATTTCGAATTCGAGATTTCCTCTTGGTGTTTCCACAACAGCAATATCACCAATTTTCTTACCAAGTAAGCCTTTTCCCATAGGAGAATCCACAGAGATTTTTTTTGCTTTCAAATCTGCTTCCGTTTCAGAAACAATTTTGTAAGTAAGCGATTTGCCGTTTTTTACATTTTTGATCGTCACATTAGTAAGCACTGCCACTTGAGAGGCATCGATTTGGCTAACGTCAAGGATACGTGCGTTTGCCATTTTCTTTTCGATAGTATTGATCTTTAGTTCCAACAAGCCTTGAGCCTCTTTTGCTGCATCATACTCTGCATTTTCAGAAAGGTCCCCTTTCTCTCTGGCTTCTGCGATGGCACTAGCCACCTTCTGACGCTCTGTACTTTTTAATTCCTCTAGCTCAGCCTTGAGCTTGTCGTACCCTTCTTTAGTCAAATATTCATACTTTGACATAATCCTAAAATTTTCTAGTTATAAAATCGCTATTTCCTCTCTCCGAGTTGAACAACTCAGAATCCGGAGGAAACAAACTTGATTGACAGATAAAGTTTCAGAAACAAAAAGGGCCATGATATGCCCGCTTAATTGTTTCGAATGGACGGAAAGTGCAAAACGATCGTTCTATTTTCAAGAAAATGTATACGCACTCCACCAATTTTCAAAGCAGCTTTTACTTATTTGCGCTAAGCCTGATTTTATTAATTTAAACTCAACGCCTTTTACTACATCATTATTACAAAAACACCACGAGTGTTGTTTTTGTTAGCATAAACTGCGGTGGTGTAGACTAAAAAGCAAGAACGCTTTCAGACGAACTGAAAACGTTCTTGCTACTAACAGAATATAAAAATATAAAAATGTGCTTACTTAATCAAGTAGTGCACTGAATTATAGACTGATACGTACAGAAATATTGTGTGTACCGTCCCAAACTTTCGTTGCACGGTAAGCATAATCGATTCCCAAACGAGGAACAACCTCGTCTACATCTTTTTTCTTTCTCAATGGCACATCAATGGTAGCACCTGCGCTCAAACCTGTATAAATAGGCCCCATGATCTCATCTTCTGAACCTACTTCGTACTTATAAGCACCACGAAGCATGAAATATTCATTCAGGCTGTATTCCAAGCCCGCACCAATTTGATCCTGAGAGAAAGAGTTAGAAGTAAAGTTACCAAGTACGGTTACACGGTGCGCCGTTCCGATTAAGAAATCGTAAGACATACCCAAGTTAAGCATAGATGGCAATTCGAAGTCTTCTGCACGCTGGCTGAAAGTCAACTCTTCACTTGTCAATGTACTTGGAGAAGGACGCTGAACATTCAGACCTTCACCACCAAATTCCATTCTGGAACCTACATTACGCAAAGAAATACCAAACTTGAAGTTATCCTGTGGACCAGTAACGTACTGTACACCTGCGTCAACAGCAAAACCAAAAGCAGAAAGGTTAGAGATTGTTTCAGAAATACCGCGAAACAAGATACCTACCGATACTTTATTTTCGAAAGTATGTGCATAAGACAACCCAATATGGAAGAAAGTTGGTGAAAAAGTCGACCCCGTACCTTCTGGCTGATCTTCGGTTGTCACCGGAATATCACCAAAATCTAAAGCCATTAGACTGATACCAAAGGCACCTTGTCCAACACGCTGTACCACACCAGCCGCATTCATGCGAATGCCTGTACCTTGTAGGTAGTTGGCGTTTGAAAGCAATACTTCCGTTTGGTTAATTCTTGAAATACCTGCTACATTCAGGCGCATTGCTTCTACTCCTGTCACCATAGAGGTAGACATAGTATGCAGACCTGCTGACTTTGCCCATGGGTTGAGCAACAACTCATAAGCACCAGCTTCCCCTTGACGGTCAGGGTTACCTGCCTCAAGTGCCGTGCTGAACGCAAGGAGCAGGCATACAGCCAGTATATTGTAAAAGAAATTTTTCATAAACTATTTTTTTCACTTTTATAGAGTGTACCCGAGCCTGAAGCTCGGGTACTAAAGTTTTTATTTACAGACCGGAAGCATCAAACTTACGATTCACACCGAACCACTTCAGGGTTCTTGAGCCTAATCCTTCTGCTTCAACATGGATAAGATAAACACCACTGGCAATTGGAATACCTTTGTTGTTTTTCAAATCCCACTCTAGATCCGGAAGAATCTGATTTTGTTGAATTGCACGGTTGT
>JALEHC010000548.1 GCA_022763215.1 Saprospiraceae bacterium | reverse complement strand
TCTTGAAGCTTGTCTTAGTGATTGGAAGTTCGATATCCTGAATGTCGAGAATATTAGTACCAATTCCACTGATAATTTCACCAGAAAAAGGCAAGTCATCTATAGCCGTAATCGTCATACCCTCCGGAAAAGTATCGGTAAGACGAAGGCCCAATTGTTCCCGATCGGTACGATTGAGCAGCGTGAATTCGAATTCAAGGCTTGTACACGGAAAAGTAGTGCGTTGTGATACCCGATTGAGCAATTTGACTTTGAAAGGACAGGAACAGCCATCCTGATTACGCTCAAAGCCCATATCTTCAAATAAATAAGCCGAACCATTGTCTATATCAAACTGATATAAATTGCGATTTGAATAGACGCCTTCCGCATTAGCTACGCCAAATAAATTACCAAATGCATCAAAAAATATGGTCGGCATATTGCCTTGTATTACTTCGATTTCAGGATAGGAGGTATTGTCTACCAGACCGGTATTGATATCAATAGTGATAAGCCGATTCGTAGAATGTTCAAAACCAAAAAGGATATCAAGAGTTGGATGGAAGGCAATGTCAGCACAATAAACATCTTCGTTTGGATTGGTTTTGGCGACGGGCACGATCGTGGTTTCGTAGGTTGGTGATTCTAGATCGACAAGAGCGAGCAGATTGCCACTTTCATCAGGGCTAAAGCCAAGTAAAACCAGATAACGCTCGTTCGGAGAAATGTCACCTGAAACAAAAAGCATTTCACTGGGTAGTGGAAGAGGTGCGAGCCTTTCGAGCCTGTACTCGGCATCAATACGGCACAATTGATAGGGGGCTTCCAACAATACACCATAAATCAGATTATCCGCTGGGCAATATGCAATGCCATTGATTCGAGTACCTCTAAAAACCTGGAGGTCTTCAAAGAAAACTTTCTCCGTCTCGTATTCTATATGTACCTCCTGAAAAGTTGTCCCACCTTGTTCTTCAAGTACGCGATACATTCGGCCATTACAATCAAATGGAACTTGCGCATTGAGGTGAAAAACCAGAAATAGTAGCAGCCAAAAATTTCCCGTTTTGTAATAGTTTGCATGCATAGACGTAGAATTGTTAGATGAGCCCGTTGGATTCGCGAATTAACCATTTCGCGTTTTTTCGATTATTTGCTTAATAATAATTTAACAAAATTTGAGCTAAGATGTGTTCACGGAAAGCTTGTGAAGATGCCTTTTTTGCGACACTTGCAGAATATTGTTTGGGTAGTTTGCTTTGTAATTGATTGTTAACCAAGGAACAACTAACAATTTAGGTGGAAATGAAAAAATAGCTTACTTAATCAAAATTTAATGTAATCTAAAAGTTAATTTAATGTAAATTATTTATAAATAAAAAGAGCCTAAATCGTTCTGACTTAGACTCTTTTTTGTGTATGTCTGTTTTTGACCATCCAAAGGAAGGCCAATTTAAATATTTTAGTGACTCAATTGCTTAGGGTGGAATGGCATTTTGCCCATCTTTGGATCGACGATACCTGCACGTAACATTTCAGAGCCGCTAGCTTCAAAATATTCAATCCTGATTTTGTGTTTACCTGCTTCGAGTATGGTCGTGCCGTACTTCCAAAATGCACCGTGGCGGCCATCGTTATCAACAACTTCCTGATCGTCAATGTACATTTTTGAACCATCATCGGAGCGGGTATAAAAGGTATAAGTGCCAGTCGTAGCCAAGTCTACATAGCCTTCCATTACAATTCCGAAATAATTATCGCGATGTGGTATTTCTGATTCGTTGATGGTTTTGACGGTTCCTTTGCCTTTCGGCGAAAGCTGATCGAAATTTGGAAGGTAGTCCCAATCTCCTTCATAGTAGCGGTAGCTTAGTCCAGGTGCTGTTTTGCCTGGCTTTTGTGCTGGTTTGGGATCCATTTGCGTAAAGCTGCGCACTACAATTCGGCTGGCCTTGCCGTCTTTAGTGTAAACCCGAGCTTTTAATTCTGCCGTTTTAGTAATGGCAATAGCAGAGGTGTAAGCTTGTGAAGACATGCTCGGCTCACTGCCATCCAAGGTGTAAAAAATATTGTGGTCAGGACTAAGTGCTTCCATTTCAACAGTGGCCTTATCCTGAAAAATCTGCTTGTCGATCTTGAAGTGAGGCGCTGGAGGCTGCATCATACCACTTGCATCATCACTGTTTTCGTCTTTTGACATCTGGAAAGAATCAAAAACGCGACCTTCATGATCAATGGCCTTAAACACCAACTGCCCGTCAAAAACAGCAAAAGTGCAGTAGTGGTGCCCAGTCTGTAGCTCTTGCGTAAACCAAGAACGCACCGGATCAAAGTCTTCCAGTCCACCTCCGGCTCCACCTGAATTGATATATACAACGCCATTTTGTAAATTCACGGTGTTTTTGAAAATTGGCCAAGTGCGCTCGTACACATGGGTGTGCCCAAATAAGCAAAAGTCCACCCCATATGCTTCGTACAAAGGCACTAAATTGCGGGCCTCGGTCTGATAGGTAGAAGCGCCAATATAGGTATCACCATGGTCATTTTCTTCGGAGGAATAAGGTGGATGGTGGTGTACCACAAATTTCCACTTGGCGGTAGATTTTGCCAGTTCCCATTCCAGCCAGTCGTATTGTTCTGAGCCTTCATGCACATCCCGGTTGGTATCAATCATAAAAAATTGTGCATTTCCATAATGGAACGTATAACAATATTCTGGTGCTGGATTGACCATATAGTCATAATAAAACTGTGCATCTTGTTCGTGGTTACCCAAAACGGTATACATCGGATATCTGCTCATCGCCACATGACCATTTGGGAAAAAGTGCTGTGTCCAGTCTGTTTTGCGTGTACCCGTGTCTACCAGATCACCGGCGTGCAATATAAAGTGCGGACGATCTTGCCAGACCTTTTCTGCAATGACACCCCATGCCCAGGGCGTTCGGCTATTGAATTGGGAATCACCAACCAGGGCAAAGAAAATGGCATCATCATCATTAACGGCGGTATTGAAGGTAAATACTTCACTTTCGATGATTTGACCACTAGTCGTTTTACTTTGTACTTGATACAAGTATTTGGTTGCGGTTTCTAGACCTTCAATTTTTACTTCGTGCAATCGACGATTGCCTTCTAGCCTAATGGTTTGTGATAAATTAGGCTCATTCGCTTTTTGCAAAGCTTTGCCATACCGTACGCTTGTGCTGGCTTCCGTACTGGTTTCCCAGAGCACATAAATGCTGTTTTTGGTGGCAAACTGCAGGTAAGGCTTTACCAAAAAGGAGTCCTGCTGGGCTTGTAATTTGGCCGAAAGGCCGAGCAAAAGGATGCAAAATAGTGGGTGAAAAGGTTTCATTGATGTAAATTTAGTTTACCATAAAGCAACAGGATAATTGTTAAGCCTGCATGAAACCCAGATTAAGTTTGTATGAAACAAAAGAAGCCCCCTCTGTGAGGCGGCTTCCGAATTGAAGTTTGTGTTTCC
>JALEHC010000547.1 GCA_022763215.1 Saprospiraceae bacterium | reverse complement strand
TTTCTTCCTCTTTTTCAAAAGCATCTAGTTCTGTGTATAAGCTAAGGCGCTCTTGTATATTGGCGACATATTCGTCTGGGATGAGCATTTCAGAATCTGTATCGATTTGTACATCGGAAATAAATTCCTGATTCTTCTCCAATTCTGCTTTGAAGAGCTCTTTAAACTCGTTGTTTTTGAGTTCAAGAATAGCTTCTTTCAGAATTTTCTGGTAGGTTTCGTAACCGATATCTGCGATAAAACCACTTTGTTCCCCTCCCAATAAGTTACCTGCTCCACGGATATCGAGGTCGCGCATGGCGATATTAAATCCACTACCAAGGTCAGAAAATTCTTCAAGTGCTTTAAGTCGTTTTCTGGCTTCTGCTGTCAAGGTGGACAATGGCGGACTAAACAAATAACAAAATGCCTTGGCGTTACTACGTCCTACCCGACCCCGCAATTGGTGCAAGTCACTCATACCAAATTGATGGGCATTGTTGATAATAATGGTATTGGCATTCGGAATATCGAGGCCGGTTTCAATGATATTGGTGCAAACCAGAACATCGTATTTCTTTTCGATAAACTGCAATAGTGTCCTTTCCAGTTCTTTCGGGTCCATTTGGCCGTGAGCCATAGCGACACTAGCATCTGGGCATAAGCGTCGGATCATAGCCGTCATATCTGGCAGGGTTTTTACCCGATTGTGCACAAAAAATACCTGACCACCTCGATTTATTTCGTAATAAATCGATTCGCGAATTAGCTCATCATTAAAGATGCGAGTCTCCGTATGAATGGGTTGGCGGTTGGGCGGAGGCGTGCGAATGATGGACAGATCGCGTGCCGCCATGAGCGAAAACTGCAAGGTACGCGGTATAGGCGTGGCCGTCAGCGTGAGCGTATCGACATTAACTTTGAGGTTGCGCAGTTTTTCTTTGGCTGCGACACCAAATTTTTGTTCTTCATCAATGACCAACAAACCGAGGTCCTTGAATCCCACTTTTTTATTGAGTAAGCCGTGTGTACCGATTACGATATCGATTTCACCAGCTTTGAGTTTGTCAAATATTTCGCGTTTCTCTTTGGCTGTACGGAAGCGGTTGATAAAGTCGACGCTTACGCCAAATTCGCCAAGTCGGCCACTAAATGTTTTGTAGTGTTGCAAGGCCAGAATGGTAGTAGGTACGAGTACCGCTACTTGTTTTCCTCCAATTACGGCTTTGAAAGCCGCACGGATGGCCACCTCGGTTTTACCAAAGCCTACATCACCACAAATCAGGCGATCCATTGGGTGAGGTTTGGTCATATCCTCTTTGACATCATTGGTGGCTTTGAGTTGGTCAGGGGTATCTTCATAAATAAAGGAAGCTTCCAGCTCATTTTGCATATACCCGTCTTGCGGAAACGCGTGCCCATTTGATGCTTTGCGTTTGGCGTATAGCTTGATCAGCTCCGCAGCAATGTCTTTGACCTTTTTCTTAGTCTTGCGCTTGAGGGTTCTCCAGGCATCTGAACCCAGTTTATTGAGCTTTGGCGCTGTTCCTTCTTTGCCGACGTATTTCGAAATTTTATGCAGGGAGTTGATACTGACATAGAGGATGTCATTGTTTTTGTAGATCAATCGCACCGACTCCTGTATATGTCCATTGATGTCAATTTTTTCCAGTCCAGAATATCGTCCAACCCCATGATCGATATGCGTAACAAAGTCGCCGGGGCTGAGTTCACGCAGCATTTTCAGATTGATGGCCTGATCTTTGGTAAAGCCCTGACGAAGTTTGTATTTGTGAAAACGCTGGAAAATCTGGTGGTCTGTGTAGCAGGCAATATTTAAGTCCAGATCAATAAATCCCTGATCAATTGCACTGGTAATCGGGTGGAAATTGACATTGGCATCGAGGTCTTCAAAGATGGCGTAAAAACGCTCAATCTGTTTTGGGCTTTCCGAGAACAGATAGGTCTCGATATTATTTTTTTGATTATCGGTTAGGTGCTCGATGAGCAACTTGAAGTTTTTGTTGAAGCTAGGCTGTGGCCTTGCGGCAAATACAATCCTTTCGGTAAATGGCAGCGGTTGCAAGTTATCGGTCAGAGCGATAATCGGATTGCGCTCGATGGTTTCGATGACCTGATTGGGGTAAATAAATGCCCGATCACGAAAAATTTCTGCCAATTCACTATCGTCCAGTTCGCTGATAGATTCTGCAAATTTTTGGGCTGTTTCGAAGCACAACTGCAGTTTATCGAGCAGAATCTGGAAGTCTTTTACCCAAATGACTGTGTTTTGATGCAAAATCTCAAAAAGCGACACTTTTTGATCCTGCGAAAACTTGGTATTGATATTCGGAATAATCGAAACTTGCTGTATCGCCTGTACCGAAAGCTGAGTCGTCGGATTAAAAGTACGGATGCTTTCCACTTCATCATCAAACAACTCTACCCGATAAGGGTATTCATTGCCATAAGAAAAGATGTCGACGATACCTCCACGAATGGCAAATTGGCCAGGTTCGTATACATATTCTTCTCGGACGAAGCCATAACTACTGAGAATTTCGGTAATCGTTTCGACATCAATGACCTCTTCTTTGGTGATTTCGATGCGGTTTTCTTCCAGTAGTTTGGGAGCGACTACCTTTTCGAAGATGGCTTCCGGGTAGGTGATGAGTATTTCACCAGTTGCTTTGGAAGAGGTAATTTTATTGATGGTTTCTGTTCTTTGGAGCATATTGGTCCCATTGAGTTCATCGAAGAACATGGGCCTTTTGAATGAATCTGGAAAGAACAGAATGGGCTTCTTTTCAAACAAGCTACTCAGGTTGTTTTGGATGTAGGCCGCCTCCTCTTTATCGTTGGCGATAAGGATGTGGTTTTGGCGGTGTTCCGAATAAGTAGCTGCCAGGACAAAAGAAGATTGGGCGCCAATGGTACCGAGTAATTGAGCGCGAAGCGGAACTTCTGTTTCCTGTTTTAGAAGTCTGACCAGCTGTTGAATGCGCTGATCATTTTGATAATGCTGAAGTAAACGAGTTAAATTGTTATTCACGAACGCAAAGGTATATAAAAATAGATCGCTTGAAATAAAATCTTGTTATAAAGAGATCGCTAAAAGTAACGATACGGGCATCGTAATTACAAGGTGTTAAGTGTTTTTTAAAATAGAACGGTTTGTGATTCATTTCACAACATCAATGCAACAGTATTTTGTTAATTTAGTTTGATAATTGAACACTTGCTGGTTGGCCGATGTATGGATTTCCCGAAAGGGAGAGCCAATAAGAGGTGAGTGGCAAATGATAAAAAATAAAAAAATTGAATACTATGAAATGGGGAATCCTATTGATAATGTTTGCAGTTAGCGCTACTATGGTGAGTTGCCAACAGGCAAATGCCACCAAAGGGAAGCAAGAAAAAATGATGGTGAGTGAAGTCGTCCCGACCGAACGTTTTGCAGAATTGATGGATACGATTCCGGAATATCAATTGATTGATGTGCGGACGCCACAGGAATTTGAAGATGGGCATTTGGATGGAGCTGTGAATATTGACTATTACAGCAGCGATTTTGCGGAACAGCTCAGTACCTTAAAACGAGATGTGCCGGTACTGGTGTATTGCCGTTCCGGAGGCCGCAGTGCCAAAGCCAGTGCAATGATGCGAGAGCTGGATTTTGAGACGGTGTACGATATGCAAGGCGGATTTATGGCCTGGACGCGAAAAATGAATCGCTAAAAAAGAGCCCGTTGGTAAAGCCAGCGGGCTTTTTTGTTAATTGAATTTAAAACCGGTAAGCCCTTCTTTTAATACTAGCTTAAAGTCTTTCCTTT
>JALEHC010000546.1 GCA_022763215.1 Saprospiraceae bacterium | reverse complement strand
TTAGTCTTTTGATGCCACACCTAAAAGCGTGCTTAGAAAAATTGGCAAACCAAGTATCGTCAACCACCATTGACCAGAAAAACCTGCTGCCAAAATCACCATCATCATAAGATAAAACCTCAAAATCATTGAACTCAAACTTAAATCAAATACTTTCATATCACAGGTAATTTTTATTTTTTCAATACTTCAAAGGTAGTACCTGTGTATGCTCCTTGAACTGACGTTTGTTAGTTCGTTATGTGATCTTTGTCACACTAAACCTTACCCTGGCAATCAGCTCGTTTTTCTTTTTTTTTTATCAAAAATGCGAATCCTTCTTCTTTTGAGCCTTCTTTGTCTTTTTGCTTGTACGGAATCTAGTACTCCAACAACTTCATCTGTTGCTTCACCTCCTTCTCTGCCGCCCAATCGATATAATGTCGGTTTTTTGATCATGGATGGGGTTTATAATACCGAACTCACTGCACCTTTTGATATTTTTCAGCATACCATTTTTCGCGATAGTATCAAGGCCATGAATGTATTTACTATTGCAAATACATCTCGAGCGATTACCACTTTTGAAGGGCTGCGACTACTGCCTGATTATAATTATTTGACTGATTCGTTACCATCGATCGATATTTTGGTGGTGCCTAGTGCAGAGCACCACCTGGATACGGATTTGGAAGATGAAGCTATGATTCGCTTTGTTCAGGAGGCCGCTGAACAGGCGCAGTTTGTCACGTCCCACTGCGATGGTGCTTTTGTTTTGGCGAAAGCCGGACTCTTGACCGACAAGGTATGCACGACTTTTCCGAGTGATGTAGCAACCATGCGGCAAATGTTTCCACAAATCGACATCAGAGAGCATGTTTTGTTTGTGCATGATGGCAAGTACATTACCTCTGCTGGTGGTGCAAAATCATTCGAAGCGGCATTGTACCTGTGCGAGCATTTGTACGGTTCCGCTGTCGCGAAACGATTGGCAAAAGGGCTGGTAATTGACTGGAACTTGCAAGAAGTGCCACACCTGATTATCGATTAATTATTTTTTGGACGATCTCCGTTACTTTGGGTACGACATCTGTCGCAAACCATTCGTTCTTTTTGCGCCAGCGCACATTGATGGGAGAAGGGTGGGGGAGTGGTAAAAATTCTGGTAGATATTCCTCGTAGTGCCGAACCGTTTCGGTGAGGTTTCTTTTTCGGCTCTTGCCTAAATATCGTTTTTGGGCGTACTGCCCAATGACTAGCTTGAGTTCTATTTGCGGAAGCATACGCCAAAGTGTTGGATGCCACTGGGGAGCACACTCTTTGCGGGGAGGTAAGTCTCCCGATTTGCCCTTTCCGGGATAACAAAAACCCATTGGGATGATGGCAAAATGTGGCGTATTGTAAAACGTATCTTTGTCAACGCCCAGCCAGTCGCGCAGCCGGTCTCCGCTCTGATCGTCCCAGGCAATACCCGACTCGTGTACAATGCGGCCAGGAGCCTGACTGATAATAGCAATGCGAGCAGCCGGATGAATGTCAAAAACCGGCCGTGGCCCAAGTGGGAGGTGTTCTTCGCAAATAGTACAGTTTCGGATTTCTTCCAGTTTTTTTTCGTCTATCATTTTTGGGCTTCTTTTACCAATAAGCCTTCTGCCTCGTTGAGGCCGCCATCCAAGTTATAGACCTTTGTGAATCCACCATTGACCATGAGGGTGCAGACCCGCACCGAGCGTCGGCCTGACCGGCAATAAACAAAATAATTACGGTGCAAATCCATTTGATCAAGTAAGTCGAGAAACCCATCTGCCAGGTAATCAATATTGCGAGCACCTGGGTAATGGCCCTGTTTATATTCTTCTGCGGTACGAACGTCCAAGACAATGGCATTCGGTGTGTTTTGAATCGTTCGATCAAATTCGACCGCGTTCAGGTTGTTGAGTTGACTTTTTAAGACATCCCAGCGTCGGAGCTGACAAAAATCTTCTTTCATTTAACAATTCTATTTGGCTTGAGCATAAATCACAAAAACTCCGGGCAGTGGAGAGCCACCCGGAATTTTCTCTGTATTATAAAGTCTATAAATATAAGCTTCTGTAAGCCAAATTGCTACTTTTCAATTCTATTTTGTGCCAAATAGAAGTAAAATCTAGTGAGATGCGGCCAAATCCGGAATTTGAACGACTTCCAGTGCCTGGTCGATATCGTGGATTAAATCTGCATAATGCTCTACACCAACAGACAAACGAACCAAATTTGTGCTAATACCAATTCGTTCTTTTTCCTCTACCGGAATACCAGCATGTGTCATGGTCGCAGGGTGCTGAGCCAAAGATTCGGTACTTCCTAGACTTACAGCCAACTTGATGAGTTTCATCGCATTCAGAAATGCAAAAGCCTGTTGTTCGCCGCCCTTGATTTTGATAGAAAGCATAGCTCCAGGGCTGTGGCATTGCCTTTTGTAAATCTGATATTGCTCTCCATCTTCTTCCGTCAATAAACCGAGGTAAGAAACAGATGCTACTTTTGGATGCTTGCGCAAAAATTCAGCTACTTTCTGGGCATTTTCTGCTTGCTTTTCCATGCGCAGTTTCAGCGTTTCCAAGCTACGCATAAGCAACCAGCCTGTCCAGGGACCTGCCATATTGCCGAGAAAAGTACGCAGTTTTTTGATACGTGCAATCAGTTCCTTACTTCCCAAGCAAGCACCTGCAATTACATCACTATGACCACCAATATATTTAGTCGCCGAGTACAACACCAAGTCAGCGCCTAGTTGTAGCGGATGTTGGAATAATGGGCCGAGGTAGGTATTGTCTACTGCAACAATAACTTGTTTTTCTGGGGTAGATATGGCTTTCGCCAAATTCGACATACCTTCAATATCAATCAGGGTATTCGTTGGATTAGCTGGCGTTTCCAGATAGATCATACCAATTTTGTCGAGCAATCCTTCTTCCCGAAGTCGCTTTTCGAGCATTTTAGGCGATTCTTCTGGGCAAAAACCAATAGCTTTTACACCAAATTTGTGTAATACTTCTTGAATAAAATGGGCGGTTCCACCATAAACAGGTTGGCTGTACAACAAATAATCGCCAGGCTCTAAAAATTCGAATAAGGCCGTTGAAATGGCAGACATACCACTTTCAAAAACAGCACAGTCTTCTGCCTGATCCCAAAGACACAATCTATTTTCAAGAATTTCTAGGTCTGGATTATTAAGGCGACTGTAAATCAAGCCGGGGTTTTCTTCTTGTTCTGCTTCACGCAAACCATAAGCCAACTCAAAAAAGGCTTTGCCTTCTTCGGCCGACTGGAAGACGAAAGTAGAGGTTTGAAAAATAGGGCATTTGATGGCACCTTCTGACCATTTTGGCTGATAGCCATAGGACATCATGAGGCTCTCTGGTCTATAATCTGGCTTTTTCATCTGATTAGTTTTTTACAAATTTAGGTAGCTTAGGAAATAAAATCTATACTTGTAATGATACACAGAAAATAAAACTACAAATGGTGGGTTTGGTCACTGAGTTTTCTGCAAATAGTGCCAAAAGGGAATTGAAAACGAAAATTTATCTATGAAAGAATTAGACGCGATTGATTTACGAATTTTGAAGCTTTTACAACAAAATGCAAAACTGACCAATAAAGAAATTGCAGCAACCATCGGGATGACGATCACACCTGTTTACGAACGCATCAAACGAATGGAAGAGTCCGGGTTTATTCGCTCTTATGTCGCTTTGCTCGACAAGGAAAAAATGGGCTTTGCCCTGGTTGCCTACTGTAATGTTTCTCTAAAACAGCACACACAAGCTTATCTGGAAAATTTTGAAAAAGAAATTAGAGCTATTCCGGAAGTAACGGAGTGTTACCACATTGCGGGTATGTACGATTATTTGCTCAAAGCAGTAGTAAGAGACATGCATGCTTATCAGGAATTCATCGTCAATAAACTCGCCAAATTAGACAATATCGGTACGGTACAAAGCTCATTTGTCATGAAAGAAATCATTGAATACACGGCATTGCCAGTTGTTTGAGATTTAGCGAAAGCTAAAACGGCTACTCTTCTTCGGGTATAGGAAGTTGAATAATAAAGCGACTGCCTTGCGTAAGCAAAGGTTGACTTTCAACTTTGACCTGTCCATTCAGTTTTTTGATCGCCAGCGCAGTGATGGCCAAACCAATACCAGTTCCTGGATATTGTTCTCTATTGTGTAAACGTTTGAACATCTCAAAGATTAATTGCTGGTGCTTTTCAGGTATACCGATGCCATTATCTTCAATTGCAATTTCATAATGATCAGCGGATGTTTTCAGCTCAATAGTGACAAGAGGAGGCGTTGATTCATTGAATTTGATAGCATTTTCAATGATGTTTTTGATTGCAACCATTAATAAGGACCGATTAGAATAGATGACCTCAAGGTTTTTGGTAATAAGCTGTGGGTTTTTATGTTCTGCTAACGGCAGAATACTTTTTTCAAGCGTCTCGATGAGTTCGAGAAGATCAACCGAATCATACTTAACTTTTTCATCCTTGGAAAGACTGATATAACGCGAAAAATCTTCAATCAAAAATTGAAGATGGGCGGTACTCTTTTTGATAATTTCAAAATAGCGGGCCAACTGTGATTGCAATGCATCCGGAATTTGGCGATAAATCACGTCAGCGTATGTTCCGATGTTTCGAATGGGCTCTTTAATATCGTGCGAAGCCAGATAGTTGAGTGTTCTCAATTCATAGTTGACCTGCTGCAAGTTTTTATTAGCTAGTTGCAGTTCAGACGTTCGTTGCTGGACTTCTGATTCGAGCAATTGGTTGACTTCATTTTTTCGCTGATTGGTTTTATAAATAGAGTATGCAAAAAATACGACCAATAGCAATCCCAACAAAGAAGCTAGTGCAATATAAGTACGTATTTGAATGGTTTGTTGACTTTCAATTTGTCGGGCTCGAAGTAACTGATTTTCTATTTCCTTTTGCTCAACATTAAACTTGGTATTTAATTCCTTTACTTTTTGTTGGAGGGAAACATTATTTAGGCTATCCTTTAGGTACGAATATTCCAGCATTGCTTGGTAAGCCTCTTCATATTTTCCGATTTGGGCATAGCTCTGATGCAGCATTTCAAAATAATCCTGTGCATCAAAATAGTTTTCCTGTTTTAGAATTTCATCAATGGCAAGTCGACCGTATTGAATAGCCAGCGAATATTCTTTGCGGAGAAAATAATGGTTGGCAATTTCACCATAAACAGCATACAAAAAGGCATTGATTTGACTATCTTCTATCACTTTTATGGCTTTGAGATGCAGCTCTTCCGCCATTTCCCATTTCTTTTGTAAATCAAGTGCTTTTGCCTGTAAGCTGTATACACTTCCAATTCCTCCCTGGTCATTTTCCTGTTTGTAAATTCGGAGGGCCTGGTTGAGGAATATTTGAGCAGAATCAATTTTGTTGAAATCAACCAAATAGATTTCTCCAATATTGCTGAGCATGTTGGCTTTGGGAACACCACCATCTATCATGGCTTCCGCCTGTTTGTAGTAGTGGAGTGCTTGATCTGGATTCCCGTTGAGATAGACAACACTGCCAATATTATTTAACAATTTTGCTTCTCGACTCGCAGGCATTTCATTGTCTCTGACAATTTTTAAGGCTTTCAAATAATATTCGAGTTCCAGATCAGATTGCCGGATATTGCCGTAGTACATGGCATAATTCCAAAGCAAATAAACATGGTCAATAGGCGGAGCTGAATCAGGAAGTGCTGCTTCTGAGCGTTGAAGAGTCTCCAATAAAGAATCAGAAGGCATACCAGCATAAAACTGCGCATTGAATACTGAGCCATATGCATCGAAAACTCCTTGCAGATTGCCTGCATTTTCAAAAATAAACAAAGCTTGTCGTGCGCACTCAATAGATTTTGCTGGCTGATTGAAGCGGTATTCGAATGATAGTTCAAGGTAAGTTGCAGCTTTAAGGCTATCATCATTGGTGTTTTTGATGATTTGGCGTAAGCTGTCAACAGTTGTCTGCTGTGCCGTTGCATTAATGCAACAAAAGAGGAATCCAACAATCAGTAAACAAGAAAACTTGTACATGATATGCACTATTGTAATTTTTGTATTGTGTTTGGCAACATCCAAAAGGATTAAGTATTGGCTACATCATTATAGGTTATGTGGGGTTATTCAAAAACTACTATTGTTTTTATGGTTATAACTAATTGGAAGGCATTACTTTCCATCCGCCGTATAAATGCCAAATAAAGGTACATCGATCGTAAAGCTTAACAAAATACGTGAAGCGTTGGTTTCGATGGTCTCGCCGTTCACCTCAATTTTGCGAACCAATGGGCCATATTGCCAGCCACCACCTACTGAAAAAGGCGAATTGGCAATGTTGTAATACAAAAAGGCACCAGGAGCGATTACGTTCTGAAGATTAAGCTCCGGCAAATTGGAGTCGTCCGAATTTAAGCGGAAGGCCGTTACGGCACCCAGATCAAGGGCAGAGAGGAAGAATGTCCATGATCCATTCCAGCTTTCCTTGAATTTTGTGCTAAACGAGATACCGATAGGCGCACTCAGACTGATACTATTTGGAGGAAACAACTTTGTTTCTCCGCGCGCTTCCAGATTTTCGCGTCCAAATGCCAGACCAAAATATCCATTGAGGCTAATATCGTACAGATTGGTACGTTTTACTTGTGAGCTACCGCTTGGTGCAGATGCATTGGCGAAAGCCGTTTGAATATCGTTTGGTGTTTTCGCGACAGCGACGTCCGAAATAAATGTCCCGTATTTCAATATTTTTTGAACTGTGCGATTCTTGTCCTCACATATTTTTCGTTGTTGAGGATCTAGTAGTGACAATTTGCTACAATCAGGCCCGAGATTCGTTGCGACCACTTCAAACAGATTGGCAAAAGAAGCAATCGCGCGTCCATAGTCTTTTTGACTGAGGTTTTCAAACAGATTAACGGAGGTTTCGCTGATCTGAGGTACGTTTTTCAAAGCCGAAAGCTCCGCAGTCAAGGGTACAGCAGTGGGAACCATCTGCTTCGTTGCTTTGTCAAATTCTGGTTTTACCAGAACGGGCGTCGTGATCACATTATTCACAAATCGAACACTGGTCTTCAAAAATGGAAAGTAGTCCTTGAATTGTAGTGGTATTTTTTTCTCTTTTTTGATTTGTATGCTGTCTCTGGTGATATTGATATCTCCGATGGTAGCTACGATATTGGACACCAAAGAGGCCACTCCGTCACTCGACAAGTCTTGTGGTAATTTTAGATCAGATAGCCTTTGATAGATAAGCCCCAAATAGACTTCCCTGCTTACCTGATTGCTCATAATTCGGTTAAATTCATCTGCACTGATCCATTTTTGATCGCTTGCCGGATCGCCTTTCAGGCAGTACATTAGCTGAGAAGATAACTCCATAGCTGAGGCAAAACTGGCAGAATTGAGCTGGGCATCCAAGTATTCGCCACTATATTTTCTGCGTAAAGTATGGATTTGTTGGCTGATATCGTTACTCATCACCTCACCTTGGGTGAGCAGCTCTTGCAGCGGACTTGGGTTTTGCCGAACAATAGCAACGGGGCGGGTCAGTGAGTCGAGCAAGGGGCTATATTGTTCTAGTTTTTTGCGCTTACGCAAATCCTCATACAGTTCAAATAAATCTGCTTTTAGCACATTTTGGATATCTGACAAAGCCGTTCTTCGGGCATCGAGTTGTTGGAACAAGCTGTCTGGCCCTTGGCCAACTTGCTGATCAGCGTAATAAAAATCCTGAAGGGTTCCTGCGATAAATTCAAGTCCTTTGATTTCGTGTGTATCTGCACCGGCTTTTTGCCAAAACGGAATATCTTTAAAAATTGCTTTGCGCAATTTTTCGCGAAAGCGATCCTCTCTGGCAATGGCTTGCCGAATAACGGCAGTCTGATCGGTATTTTGTTCTTTTATGAACTGATCAAGGCGTCTTTTGCTCCAATTGAGTTGACGATTGAGCGTGCGGAGCACCTGTACTTTATTTTTTCCACCATGATAACCATCCACCAGAATCCGGCTAAGTTCAAGACCGCTGGCAATTAGCCTGATAGAGTCTGGCTTGGCGCCAAAATACTTTTTGAAATCTTCAATTCTGGGATCTTTCAGAATGAGGTCATAGGCCGGAGTACCACGCAGATAATTGGGAATGATCGACACCGAGTCCCAACCAACTCTAAGTTGATTGTTGTAAAGATCGTTAATCCGATCAAAACTGGAACGATAGATTTTTCGCAATTGATTCGCTGCTGCTGAGCTAAAATCAGGATCGACCATTCTCAATTTTACAAGCTCAAAATTGTAATCCCGTAATAGCTGGGATTGTTTGAGGTTGATTTGCTGTTTTGCTTGAATTAGTAGTTGCTCAAATTGATCAATAGAGTCTGCTAACTCACTCAAATCTTGGGTATTGAATAGCTTTTTGGCCAATTCAATATTTGTGGTTTTTTGTAGTTCTTTATTACGAACCTTAAATTTTTGATAAGTTAAGGGCACAATCGTATCAATTGCCATTCCGCGATAAGCGAGATCAACCATGCTGTAAATAGTGAGCAGGTTGAAGACTTCCGAGTTGGTTTCCAGTGATTTGTATTTGGGTAGCGATAACAAACCTGGAAGATTAATACCAAGATTATCGAGGTCATTGATAAAAGCACCTCTGGCTGTAATCAGCAAAGTTTTATAATTAGCTAGCTTGATATTATCGAGAAAAGACTTTGTTTTTGGAAACAATACCCCTAATTCAGGTATTTCTGAAAGCCGCTTTTCAAAGCTTTGCATAAAGCTATAGTTAAATTCCTCTTGCGCACGTTCTGCAATAAAATCAGCTAGCCCAGCAATCAAAGCAGTGCTATAATCTTGTGAAGTACTAAGATTCCGATTAGTTTCTATACTCGAGGAAATTGCTTTTAGGGCATTAGTAGTAGTGACTTCCGGCTTTTGATATTCCTGAACAACATTCTTGATTTTTAGAAAGTCATTTGCCGAAAGGCTGGAATCTGCATAAACCAGAGACAAGGCCTTTGCATTCGAATTGTTATTGAATTGACTAGCCACGGCACTTATGCTTAGCACATCCCTCAAAGAATCAGCTGGCGAAACGGTTTGAAACAACTGCTCACCGAGCAATGGCTGTAAAAAGGGATTATTGGCATATATATTTTTTACCTGACTAAAATCATAGCGAACGGGTTTTTCCGGATCGGCATTGAGGTTGGCTCCCAAAATACTATGGATAATGAGGTAGTTATATTTTTTGAATTGTTGGATCGATGTGGTGTCTAGCATTATTTCACACTGGTCCAGTTCATTTTGAATGACGATATCTGTGCTATCTGACACTGTGATAATAGGCATTCGTAAGGTATCATAGACTACTTGTAATTGATATGCATGGCCTGGATAAGGCAGGCGAAAAGTCCCCTGCTTGTCTAGTTGTAAAGAGTCAGCCGGGTAAATTTGCAGGTTTTTGTACAGTTCTGGGAGAAGGGCATCACCATAGGTAATATCGAGCTGCTGAACAGAATCAGAGGTCAGTATTAATCTGGGCTGATTATTTTGTAAGGCTTCGCTGAGGCGCAGGGCTTCATTGTAAAGCGATTGGGATGAAGCAGTAGCTACAAAAGACAGGAAAAACACAGTGCTACACACGAAAAGGTGTAGTGATCGCAGGCAAGTTTTCATGGTGCCGGGTGTTAATTTGATAGGGTTTTAAGAAGGATTATTATCATCGTTATTGTTATCACTGGAAGCTACGCCACCCTCTTCTGGTTCTTCATGGTCATCAACTTCTGCATTTTCATCAGGAGTTCCCGTTATTTTTAGGAAGTGAAGAATGCTGACCAAATCAGGTAAGAAAGTAATGGAAGTTGTTTTTTCAAATTTCCCCAGTAGGGTTCTGAATTCAAAAACTTGTGAGCGTTTCACAATCAAAGACTCATCCATTAATCTGGTTTGTACATCCTGACAAATCGGACGCAACTCCGTCAAAGAAGTAAGAATGGCGGTGCCATCTGGAAAAGAAGTTAAGCTAAGTAATTTCTCATTAGAAATTCTGAAAACATCATCGACCAGGTCGAACATTTCTTGATTTAATAGGGTCATGTCGAACAAACTTTGTGAAACAATGGTGTTTTATGAGATCAATTTGTAATGTAAGAAATTTTTACAGCATATCCGATATGCAGTCTGCTGAAAAAAAGAAAGCCCGACCAATTGGTCAGGCTTTTTATATTACTCAATACTTTGTTTTCCAACATAGTATAATTCTTTCTCCGGTTTGAGTGGTCGCTTAAACCAGAATGGTCGGCGTAACCCATCCGGCCCAGGGGCAGGACGTGTTTTCTTCAACCACTCTTTATAATTTTCAAACGACTTATTGGTGTCTA
>JALEHC010000091.1 GCA_022763215.1 Saprospiraceae bacterium | reverse complement strand
TTACCTTTTTTTGTTGTTACAAAGAGAAAATTTTATGGCAAGCGCATTAAAAAATTTATCCGAATACAATGAGGCAGAGCTAGGCTCAGCCGAAAAATTATCCTTCGGCATCGTTGTAGCTGATTGGAATAAAGAAATTACACATGCTCTTTATGAAGGGTGTTTTGATACCCTGCTTAAACATAAGGTGGCAGAAGATAAGATTTATACGGTGCAGGTACCTGGTGCTTTTGAGTTGCCATCAGCCGCTAAAATGCTGATGGGCAAACACAAACTAGATGCAGTGATCTGTATTGGTTGTGTGATCAAGGGCGAGACTACTCATAATGAGTATATCAATCATGCCGTGGCTACAGGTATTACTCAGCTGAGTTTGTTGTCTGGAAAACCGGTAATTTACGGTGTATTGACGCCCAATACAGAGGAGCAAGCTAAAGATCGGGCTGGAGGAAAGCACGGCAATAAAGGAGTTGAAGCCGCTGTTACAGCTATTCGCATGGCTCAGTTGAAAGAAGAATTGGGTTCACCCAAAAAGTCGATTGGCTTTGGGGCATAAAATAAAATATAGGCTCGATCATTTTATGGAATGATCGAGCCTGTCTTGATTAGATTCCGGGCGGAGAGCTTACTTCTACCCAGCGTCCAGTATTGTTAGCACTAATGCTATTATCGTACATCGCTTCACAACTTACAGCGGGCAGATAAAAACGGCCTTGATAAGCGGCATTCAATTGTACCCGATATACATGGGAGGCATTTTCAGCCAAGTCAAAGAAAGTGTGTACCCGATCATCTCGGAAATCCTGATATTCTAGTGGGCTTTCCTGGTTGAAATTTTGTACATCAGTCAATCGAGTATTGAGTATTTCCCAACCTGATGGGAATACCTGAGCTAAAGCTAGCTCATCATAGCGCATTGGGCGCAAGCCAGGATGAATGACTTGTACCTCTGCCACGAAGTCGGTACCTTGTTGTAGATTGCCCGGATCAATTACATTTCCTGCCAAATCTTTATACCGTACATTGATTTTGAGGTTGCTGGAAGCCGCTTCCTCTGCACCGGTAACTGGTTGTCCTGATTGGATCAGACGAGCAAACAATAGGCCACCGCTGGTATTGCGAACTTCAAATGAATGTTGTTCACTTTTTTCAATTTCGATGGGAATCTGTGCAATCGGTGCATCTGAACCCGCATTGGTTTCTCGGCCACCATCAATTTTATAAGCAAATTGGAGCTTATCAATTTTATTTTCACCGACATATTTTCCAATTGCTAGAAGCGAGTAGGCTGTTGCATTGGTGTTCAACCACCTGCTACTGCTTAACTCTTCGGAAAGGTAACGCACCAATTTAGCAGCTTCGCTTTCTTCGCCCAGTAACACAAGTGTTTCGAGCACCATGGCGCGATCTCTGACTCTTGAGCCATAGGTGCCGCTCAATTCTTGATAGGGTTCGAAGTCGTTGGAAACGCCATTAATGAGTTGGCGAGCTACCTCTGGCTTTCCGGCATTTGCGTAAGCTGCAGCCAAACGCCATTTTGATTGTGGGCTTAGATTATCTAGTTCGCGCATTCGATTCATCGAAGCCAAGTCTGGTTTTTGTGCCAACGCTAGTGAATACAAGCGGTAGGCCTGGGTCAATTGGCTGCTTCTTCGCGTATAATAGCCTAATCTTGCCAAATTCTGCTGATCGTCCCACAAACGAGCTACTTTTTTCTGGAAAGCAGCCCAGCGGTCAATCATGCCCGGAGGTACACTGTAACCTTTAGCTTTTGCTTCAAGCAGGAAGTGCCCGGCATAATTGGAGGCGTAGTGATTGGCATTTTCATTGCCCGGCCAATAGGCAAAGCCCCCATTATCGACTTGGAATAAGCGTAACCGATTGATGGTAGCCTGAATATTGTCAGGAACTTGTTCTTTTTGTTCATCCGTTAATTCCAATAATTTATCGACATACAATTGTGGGAAACCACCTGATAAAGTTTGCTCGATACAGCCATACGGATAGCGAATCAGATAATCGAGGCGTTCACCCAAATTGATCGGAGGGATAGTAGAAACTTCCAGAACTGCTTCATTAGTTCCAGCCATACCGATAGGTGAAAATTTAAGATTCCAGCGACCATTGTTATTGATGTCTTTTTCTTCCACTTTCGTGAGATATGGATTCGGGTTGCGAACCTGAATTTCTATTTCCTGACTAGCTTTTTCGCCACCACTCTCGGCCGTTATTACAAAGCTTGCTTTGCCCACATATTCCCTTACGGAAACATCAAAGTAGACCATTTGGTCACCAGGCTTAGAAAAGCGAATGTCTTTACTTCTTGTGGTAATATCGACCATGCCTCTGCTTTCGCGAATGCTTACTTTGACATTTTTGACCTTGTCTTCCATTGCAAAAATGTTCACAGGTAGCTGTAAGGATTCTCCTGGGCCGAGCACTCTCGGAAGCGTAGCCAAAACCATGAGTGGTTTGCGCACGGGGGTACTCTTTTCTGCACTTCCGTAGGCACCTTTATCAGCCGCTACTACCATGGTGCGTACCGCACCGATATAGTTGGGCATAGTGATTTGATGGCGTGCTTTGCCGCCTTTTTTGAGATAAAAGGGACCAAGATGTTTGACTACTGGTTTGAATCGATTGGCTCGGTTATTATCGCCTACACCCACCGCTTCATCATCACCACCAATGCTGAGTATACGTTCTAACTCGCCGCCATAAGCGCCAAGTACTTGATCATAAACATCCCAGGTACGTACACCCAATGCTTCTCGAGCATAAAAGCTATTCCATGGATCAGGCGTTTGGAAACGAGTCAAACCCAACAAACCTTCGTCTACGACTGCGATGGTGTAAGCCATTGGTTTGCCATCTTTTTCATTGACTTCTACGGTGAACGTTTCTTCGGGTGCTAATACATCAGGCATGGCAATTTCCGGATTCAAATGCGTTGCTGGATCTTCCACGCTAATTGGAATTACTCCATACATTCGAATAGGAAGGTCATTTTCACTTTGGGCATGAGGTTGAATCAAACTAACATGCGCATAAACCGTTGGTGCCATTTCAGGCGTGGTCTTGAATGTGAAGGTATTGTCGCCTTTATTGGTATTTTCCCAAAAGGACTTAATGACATTGGTTCCGTTCTCGATGGTGATCAATGCTCGACCACTTTCACTGGCAGGTACTCTTAATTCTACGGTTTCGCCCACATTATATTTTTCTTTGTCGGCTGTAAATGGGAGCATAGCAGCAGCATCTCTGTTATCATCATCGCCGTACCAAGGATATCCGGCATAGAAAAAATCACCTGAGCAATGGCCATCTTCATCACAAACCCGGATCATATAACGACCCCAATTTTTGACATTGACCTTCCAACTAGCTTGGCCATTGGAGTTGGTTGTGATATTTGCTGTTTCCTGAGCATCAAAGTGGCTACTCGAATTATATCGAGATACATTATCATTGCCTCTTTCCCACCACCAACGCCAGTTGACGCGATAAAGGCCTACTTTTAATTTTTTGCCACTTACAGCTTGTCCATCCTGATTGACAGTAACAAAGTCAATTGATTCTGTTTCGTTCAGATCAATTCGTTTTTGTTGATATTTGTTTTTAGGGATGGCAACACCCGTGTAAGTCGAATAAGGATGGTAGATCATACTGAAGTTGTCGGTACTAAAATCACCCCCTTTTTCAAATGCTCTGGTTTTGAAAGAAGCTTTGATCTTACCAGGCATTTTTTGATTGCCGGCAATACTAGTGCTTACTTTGGCCGAACCATTTTCGTTGACTTGCTTATCAAAAATAGTTTTAGGATCACTTGCGAACGAACGAGCTGGATCGTCAAACTCAAAGTCCCCAAATTTAGGAAAGCTTGTATTAATGGATCGGAGTTGCATTTCTACCACGGTTCGAAGATTGCTGGCCGGAGCACCGTGGAGCCAATTGACCTGCAAATCAGCCTGCAAAGGTTCATCATTTATGCTGAGTTCTTCTTTTCCAAAGTCAAGTGCAATTTTAAGTCGGTTTGGTTTTACCGTTTCAATTTTGATCGTTTTATTGAAGTAGGCACCTCCGGCTTTTACAGTGACAGACCAGTTTCCTGTTGGATCATCTGGATTGGTTGTAAAATGCAGTGGGTACACCCCATTTTCATTATCAGCGGTAGATTTTTTTAGGTACACCTGGCCGCGTGGATTATACAATTCGAAATTGATTGGATAATTGGAAGGCAGTTTACCTGATTGGTCTTCCAGTATAAAATTGAGATAAACGGAGTCGCCAGGGCGCCAGACACCTCTTTCTGCATATAAATAACCTTTTAATCCTTTTTGAGTAACTGCTCCGGATACATCAAAGCGACTAAGAGAAAGGGAATTTCCATTACCCAGTTTCAGATAGCCTTTTTCTTGGTCTTTTTTAGCAATTACGACAAATGGCTCGCGTTCGAGTTTGATTTCAGCAATACCCTCCTGATTGGTGGTCGTGGATTGAATAAGTTGCTGCTGAAAATCGTAAAATTCAATTTGGGCACCATTTACTGGGCCGGTAGTTCGCAAATCAGAAACGCAAACGAAGTAGCTGTCATCTTTTCCTCCTTTGGTGATGATCCCAAGGTTGGAGGCAATTACATTTCTAAAGATAAATCGATCCTGATTATAATATGCCGGATAGCAAGGATCATTGCGATGTTGCCAACGATACCCCTGGTAATATCCATTAATTCCATACCAACTTTCCATGATGCTTTTAATCTCACCATCTTCGGTGAAGGTATCCTCCATTACAGTCAATTCATTGCTATCATCTTCCTGCTTATCGCAGAAATACGTGGTATATGATGGGCGGAATCCGATTCTGATTTGATAAATGGCTTCGGGATCTTGGTTGACTAGTTTGCTTAGATCGAGTGCATAGCGATTCCATTCAGAGGCGGCATTTTCAGGGTTAAGGTCGGAAAGAGAGACTTTCTTTTGTAGAATAATTCGACCTACTCGCTGTAATTCATAGTTTCCATCTAAGCTATTACTTTGTAAAAATTGAAGGATATTTCCATCAAATATTTTAAAAACCTCCACATCAATGGCATTCAGTGCAATGGCTTCGAATGGAAAAATAAGACCTTCTGATTCTGGTAGAATAACGCCTTTTCCTGCCAATCGCACCTCTGGTTTAATTTCTTCAAAAGAAATATCGTAAGTGCTTACTTTTTGCATTTTATCATCAGCAGAATTGCGAATACCTCTCTCGATACGTAGTTGATGACTTCCAACAATTCTTTGAGACGGATAAACTCTTACCTGAGCACCATCAATGATAAATCGAAAATTGCCCGTGTAATTACTTACGGTCACTAATCCATTGAGGTTTTGAGAAGGTTTTAATGGATCAGAGAATAATAGGCGAATATATTGCTCAGGAGATTGAATCACTTTCACATCAGTGAGTTTAAAATCACCTAAGGCAGGAATTTCGATGACTTTATTTCCTTTTAGCTTGTCGAGGCCAATAGATTGACCACTCCAGTCTATTTGAAGGCTGCTGGCTTGACGACTTCTTTTTACACCCTTTGCGGTAAATTCGTGGGTACGACCATCCGAATCATGTGTCCATTCAATGTCAAGCTTATTACCTCCTTGTTCTACGCTGAGCAATTCTTCTGCTTTTTCTGCATCCAGCATATCCGTGGTCAGGAGTGTTCCGCTTAGTTCTTGGTTGGTAAGATCTTGTGGGTTTGGGGAACGAAGCCCCGTGACATCCACTTCAAAGTATTGATCTTTAGTTCTGAAATCGAATTCAAAGGAGCGAGCTTCCGAAGGAAGGTCTTCAAAAGCTTCATGAAGTTGTATGGTGGCTATGTAAGATTTGCCGGAAGGCAGAGGAGCAGACGGGTCAAAACGCAAGGTCTGATTATCTTCCCAAACTGCGATTCCTTCAATAGAAGGCTCAAAATAAATGAAGTTAGAAGGAACTTCCGCTCCTTCTTCAACGGTATTGGTGAATCTTACCCGAATAGGAGAGGTGCGTGAGATGGTGCCTGAAGTAAAGGCATAAACATAAGCACTGACCGCATCAGACATTTTCTCGGCCCGGCGTTCTTGAGAAGAATTACAAGAAGTAAAGGCAAATAAAATGCTGACTAACAGCCAAAAAGAAAAATGAACTGAATTTGCGAGTGGCCGCATGGTTGTTTGTTTTTGGAGTTTATGAATAGAAACTTAAGTTTTTGTCAACTTAAAAAAGCCTGTTGTGTTATCACACTGACTTTAAAATCAAAGTTTTTTAATCAATGAGTACCCGTTTCCTTCCATTATTTCCGTTGCAGTTAGTTGTTTTTCCAGGAGAACCACTTAATCTGCATATTTTCGAACCCCGCTATCGGCAGCTCATTGCCGAGTGTGAGCAGGAAGGAAAAACCTTTGGTATTCCGGCTGTTCTCAATGGAAAACTCCAAGAGATTGGCACAGAAGTAAAGCTGTTGAGTGTTGAAAAACGATATGCCGATGGCAAACTGGATATCAAAACTCAAGGCATTGGTATTTTCAAAATTGAAGAGTTTTTCACAAAAGCACCTGACAAATTATATGGCGGTGCAGAGATTCTGTCACTCGAATTTACCACCGGCGGTGATATTGTTCTGAGTGCTCGTATCATCGAAAAACTCAAAAAGTTATACGGTTTATTAAAAGTAAATAAAGCTATTCCGGAAGATCCCGCTGAATTCTCAACATTCGATTTTGCACATCATGTAGGCTTTTCCGTAGATCAGGAATACGAATTTTTGAGTATTCCTACTGAAATGGATCGTCAAACATACATGGAAGCGCACCTCGATCGGTTCATTCCCATGGTAGCTGATATGGAAGCACTACGCGAACGAGTACGCATGAATGGGCACTTCAAGAATGTTATCCCACCCAATATCAAGGAATTTTAGCACTTCTGTAAATCTAACTTATTATTTGTTGAAATCTAGCGAGTAAGCGTGAAATTATTTCGGGAAAGAAAAAAACGCACAAGTATCAAGGGTGTTTTTGGACCCCGCAAAATCATGAATAAGGCAGCTAGTGTGGTTCAGTAATCCCCTTGTCTCCGAAGAGAGTCCCGAATTGCTCGGGATTGAGGCCCGCCCTAGTCACACCAAGTCTAACCCCAATATTATAAGTATAGACCCAAAACAAGTTTTGATACCTGCGCGATGTTCTTAAAACAGTAGTTGCTACCGTTTGGTTGCAAGGTAGAAAAAATTAAAAAAGATTGAAAGGGGAAAGCTGCTTTTTAACGATTATACGACAATAACTCCTTCATTATCAATGCCATAATGAATACATTTTTTTTGTTGGTGTCTAATGCCACTGAATAGGGCAAGAATGGCATCAAGCTGATGCCAGTTGTTGATGTCGATTTGCGGAAACGCAATACCCGCTTCGGACTGTATGGCCTGCATGATACTCCCCAAATGTATTTTTTGCTTTTTATATTGGCTCTTGTCAAGTTGATACAAACTAGCTAAAGCAGAAGGGTAGACCTCCGTGACGGGGATATGCAATGCTTTTATTTGTGCGCAAAGTTTCATGGCTCTTGCTGTCAACCCACCTAAGAACATAGGAGACATGGCCTTTAGTTCTTTGTCTGCCTTGCGGTAAAAGTAATCATTGTGGCCGTGCAGGCTGCGGTACACTCCCGGCAAACTTAATGGTGCGTCGATGTAGATGTGTTCAGGCGGGTTTTGTGTGACCCATTGCAGCACAAATTTGTCCGCATCTTTCTTTTTTTCGGATTGGTATAGCAAGATATCGTTTGCTTCATTCCAATGAGCAATTACGGTCGTTCCTGCCAATTTACTGCCATAATCTATGCCAATGATATTCAATGTCCTATGATATTTAGAAGGTGTTGTTCGAGATGATCAGTGACGGATTCAGTGAGATGATCCTGATCGACGATTACGCTGGCTTGTTCGTAAAAAGGAGCTCTCTCTGCCAGTTTCTGCTCGATGAATGCTTCGAGGGTATCGGGAGTATGTCCTTGAAGCACAGGACGGTGTGCCATTTCACTGCTTAGGCGTTTGCACAAGAGTGCAGGAGAAGCCTGAAGATAGATGCTGAACCCATTGCGATTGATCCAATCTATATTGTCAAAAAAGCAGGGCGTTCCGCCACCACAAGCGATGATGGCTTTTTCAAATCGGGCCATCTCGTGCAGGGCTTTCTGTTCTTCCTTTCGGAAAAAAGTTTCGCCCTTTCGGGCAAACAAATCAATGATTTTTTGTTGGTGTTTGGCTTCTATCCAATCGTCCAGATCAACAAAGTTTAGTTGAAGGGCTTTCGCCAAATGGCGACCAATATAGCTCTTGCCGCTACCCATGAAACCAATGAGGAAAATACGCATATCATTACATTCAAAATGGAAAGATGCAGAAAAATAAATAGTAGACCAAGGTAATGAGTTATGGAAATTGACAAAATCTTCTACATTTGCACAACGGATGTTGCTTTACTCTTGTTTAAGAGACAGGAAAAAAAATACCTTATGAGAAGTATTCTAATTGTATGTATCGTTTTACTTGGGGTAAGTTGTCAGGGAAACCTCGGCGGTGATTCAGAAAAATCTATTCAGGAAATTCAGGCGGATGGTGGCGTATCCTCCATTATTCGTAGCCCGGTAACTGCCAATGAGCCAGTCGACAGTATTAATGTTGCGAAAATGGATTTTCAAATTGAAAACTATGACTTTGGAGAAGTACTGGAAGGCGATATTGTAACCCACAAGTTTGATTTTGTAAACACCGGAAAGGTGCCATTAATTATCAATGGTGCTCGTTCTACTTGTGGCTGTACAGTTCCAGAGTGGCCGAAAGAACCTGTTCCTCCGGGGGAAAGTGGTACAATAAGCGTAAAGTTTGATACCAAGAATAAGAAAAACAACCAAACCAAAGCCGTTACGATTACGGCTAATACATACCCGGCTCAAACCAAGGTATTCCTAAAAGGGTTTGTGATTCCAAAAGATAACAACTAATGAATGAGCGGAGGTAAATATTGTCTTTCGCTCATACCTAATTAAGCATTAAACAAATTAAACATGATTTTTGACACATTATTGCTACAAGCAGACGCTGGCGGTGCCGGCATGAGCCAGTTGCTGATCATCGGTGCTATGTTCGTAGTGTTTTATTTTTTCCTGATTCGCCCTCAATCTAAGCGTCAGAAAGAACAGAAAAACTTTTCCGAGTCATTGGACAAAGGCCAGGAAGTGGTTACAGCCAGTGGTATTATCGGTAAAATTACGAAAATGGAAGATGAGATCGTTACCTTGGAAGTAGGTACAAAAGTTTATATTCGTGTTACACGTAATGCGATCTCCAAAGAAATGACAGACGCATTGTTTGGTTCATCTGACAAAAAATGATCAAACTAGGTAGCAAAAAAATAAGAGTTCAGATAAGAGAAGATAGAGCCGTACTGATGGTCTGCATCGGTGTGGCTTTTATTTTTTGGCTACTGGTAAAATTATCGCAAACTTATTCCTCTGCCAAAAATGTAGTTTTTCGATTTAATATTCCGGAAGACAAGGCCTTGACAATATTGCCGCCCAAAGATGTGGAGGTACAACTCGAAGGTAGAGGCTGGGACTTGATGTTTGATTATTTCTCTAGTCCACGAGTAGAGCTGTTTTTTGATATGGCCGAGCAATCACGAGTGCGCCTTAATTGGTTGCAATTGCGGAGCCTCATTCAAAGGAATTTATCCTCCCAAGAAATTCAGATCAATGAAATTAATTATGATAATCTGAGCTTGAGCCTAGAGGATAAACTGAAAAAGAAAGTACCCGTATTGCTGGAACATCGCCTTACGTTTGCTTCTGGATATCATTTGGAAGATACCATTGAATTGACTCCAGACAGTATTTATATCACAGGACCGGCTTCTCTTATCAGCAATATTCGAACTTGGAAAACGGATTCGCTTCGATTGGAGAATTTGAAAAATACAGTAAATGTTTCTCTGGATTTGGAAAGTTCTTCTCGAGAAATCCAGTTAAATACAAAGACGATTAGTGCGCGCATACCGGTGGAACAGTTTACCGAAAAGGCCATTTTTGTGCCCATTCAATTGAAAAATTCACCTGATAGTATTCGGGTATTTCCAGATCGGATAAAGATTTATTGTCTGGTCGGACTGAGTCGTTATAGTGATGTTGAGCCCTCAGGGTTTCAAGTGGAAGTAGACTTGCAAAATGCCCAACCTGGTATAGAAGACAATACCGTGCCCATCAATCTTACTTCTTATCCCACTTTCGTGGAAAATGTCCGATTTAGTCCTAAATCGGCAGAGTTTATCTTTATCAAGGAAAGAATAGATACAACAAGCGCTCCACAAGAGAAAACCCCGTCACTACAGGAGTGACAGGGGCATAAACGCGCTCTCTCTTACTCTTTGGGTGGAAAAACTACCCCGGAACCTTGTCGAAACCGGAGTAGCACACACTATGAGAACACCCATTATTCTTGAAAACCAGATGGCTTTTATATTTGTACTTGCACTTATATAGACGTGATATTTTTTTCAAAAGTTATGTTAGTCGTTGTTAGGGTTTTTAACTTTTGATTTTTGTGTTGATTAAGTGTTTGATATTCAGTTGATTAGAATTGGAGTACTTGTCTGGTTAAAGTCTTCTTAATAAAATACTATCATTGACAATTCGGTGATTATATATGCTATTTATGCATTATGAGTTGGTGTAGGGGGCTTGTTCTCCGAAAATTTTTAGTGTATCTTGATAAGAAGCTTCACTAAAAACTATTGTCATGACTAGAAATTTGATTTTCCTTCTGTTTGTACTTCCGAATTTTTTGATTGCTCAGGAAATAGCCCCATTCGAAATGGATGAAAGGGTAGGGGCTTCCATTGATGATAAGGCTCTGCAACAATTATTTGCCAAAGAGTGGGTAATATATGAACGACGTATGTATATCAAGGATAGTTTTACGAAACATACAGGCCAATATACTTTCCAGATTAATGCTAATGGAGCCTTTGAATGTAGTCAAAGTATTCATAGCAAGGGGACATGGGAAGTCATTGATAGCCAGCTAATTCATTTTAAATTTTCAGTGCCAGATGATGAATTTGATCGAAATGTTTTTTCGCCAGGAGCTTACAAATTACAAGCACTGGAGGAGGATAAGTTTATTTTGGTGAAAAACCTGACGAGTTCGTATGATAATCAATTAGTGTATTATTTTATCGATAAAGAATCTTTGCCTGCAAAACCTAAACATAGAATAGTAAGAGTAGCTAAAACAGAATCTAAAGATGTGTCTAGTTATTCCAAAGAACAATTAATTTCGAGTATCAAAGCAGGCTACTTTATGAGAAACAGATCAATAGATGTAGATTTGAAGGCTAAAACTAAAGAAGAACTTCTCCTGATTTACAAAGACATAAACAAGTAACACTTTGATCACTCAAAAATCAGTACAGGAAATATTAGAAACTGCCAAAGTAGAAGATGTTATTCAGGATTTTGTGAATTTGAAACGCAGAGGCGTCAATATGATTGGCCTTTGTCCATTTCACAATGAAAAAACGCCTTCTTTTACCGTTTCGCCTGCCAAAAATATTTATAAATGTTTTGGCTGTGGTAAAGCCGGTAATCCTGTACAATTTTTGATGGATCATGAAAACCTGAGCTTTCCGGAAGCACTTCGTTGGCTAGCCCAAAAATATGGCATTGAGATAGAAGAAAAGCAAGTCTCTCAGGAAGTTATCGAAGAGCGCCAGCGGTTAGATAGCCTTTATATTGTTAATAAATTTGCCAGAGACTTTTTTGCAGAACAATTGTTTGAGACCGACCGAGGGAAAAGTGTTGGTCTGAGTTATTTCAAACAACGTGGCTTTCGTGAAGACATTATCCGAAAATTTGGCTTAGGCTATTCACCAGCCCAAAGTGATTTGTTGACGGTTACCGCTAAACAAAAAGGCTATAATATCGACTTGATGAAGGAGGTTGGTTTAACCTCCAAATATGGACGTGATTTTTTTAGAGATCGAGTCATGTTCACGATTCATAATTTGAGTGGTAAGGTCATTGGGTTTGGTGGTCGAATATTGCAAAAAGATGTAAAGGCACCGAAGTATATCAACTCGCCTGAAACAGAAATTTACAATAAGAGCAAAGTGCTCTATGGCGCATTTTTTGCCAAGACAGCAATTCGAAAACAAGATGAATGCATATTGGTAGAAGGATATACAGATGTTATTTCCTTACATCAGGATGGGATTGAAAACGTAGTGGCTTCTTCAGGTACTTCCCTTACAGTAGATCAAATTCGTCTGGTAAAGCGCTATACGCAAAATATCAAAATCCTTTATGATGGGGATAAAGCTGGTATTAAAGCAGCCTTGAGAGGGCTGGATTTGGTACTTGCTCAGGATATGAACGTGAAGGTAGTACTTTTGCCGGAAGGCGAAGACCCTGACTCGTATTTGCAAGGCGTTGGTTC
>JALEHC010000545.1 GCA_022763215.1 Saprospiraceae bacterium | reverse complement strand
TATCTTATCTTCAAAAATAAACAGTATGAAAAAATATCTCTTTCCTATTTTATTGCTGTCTCTCTTGTGGACAGCTTGTTCTCAACCTGCTGAGCATACGGAAAATGGTACTTCCAAAAGTGTTCAGAAAGCAGAATATGCCATCGTAATTCACGGTGGTGCAGGTACCATCAAACGTGAAAATATGTCGTCCGAAAAGGAGGAAGCCTACCGAACAGCTCTTAATAAAGCACTCGACATTGGTGAAGGAATTCTAAAAAATGGAGGTACTGCCTTGGAAGCAGTCGAAAAAACCATTATGTCAATGGAAGACTCTCCGCTTTTTAATGCCGGAAAAGGGGCGGTGTTTACCCATGAGGGGCGTAACGAACTCGACGCATCCATCATGCATGGTGCCGATCGCAATGCGGGTGCCGTTGGCGGCATCACCATCGTGCGCAACCCTATACAAGCAGCAATTGCCGTCATGGAACAAAGCCCACATGTGATGCTAACCGGAAAAGGAGCTGAAGAATTTGCCCTCGAGCAAGAGCTGGATACGGTGAGTAACGATTATTTTTATACCGAGCGCAGATGGGAGTCCCTTCAAAAAATTCTCGAAAGAGAAAATCAAGAAACGGGTTATATGGAGGAATATCCAGACTATAAATTTGGAACAGTTGGCTGTGTTGCACTTGATAAAAACGGAAATATCGTGGCCGGGACTTCCACAGGTGGCATGACCAATAAACGGTACAATCGAATCGGTGATTCGCCGATCATCGGAGCAGGTACCTATGCAGACAATGCTACTTGCGGCGTAAGTTGTACCGGGCATGGCGAGTTTTTCATTCGCTGGGCGGTGGCCTACGACGTATCCGCTATAATGGCTTACAAGGAAGTAGGTGTCAAAAAAGCAGCAGATATGGTCGTGAATGAAAAATTGGTCGATGTAGGTGGCTCTGGTGGATTGATTGCACTTGATAAGTACGGCAATGTCGCTATGCCTTTCAATACAGAAGGTATGTACCGTGGCTATGCCAAACCAAATGAGCGTGTAGTTCAAATTTACAAGGACGAGCAGTAAGTGCCTTCAAGCCATTCGGCGGACAGGTTTTGCAAATATACCCCAAAAAAAGAGTCATTTGTATTATTTGCAAATGACTCTTTTCGTTTTAAACTTCCTCTACTTCTTTTACAAAGTAGAATAGCAAAAAGCCCAATAGACAAAAAATGAAAGCCATCCAAGCCGTCATTATTACTCCTTGCGGATTGCTGGTACTGCGCCCAAACAATAACAAAGATGGAAATAGTAAATTGGCCATTGAAATCCCGAATTTGGTGGTAAAGTTTCGGAAGCCATAAAACATTGCAGAGTAATTATCTCCGGTTTTGGCTTTGTGCTGATGCACAAAGTCTGCGATCAGCGCATTTGGAATGATACTCATAGCAGCCAGTGGAAAACCAGATAAAACAGCGATCAGGTAGAATAATATACTTTTACTAATCGGAAGATCTTGTATCAATGCCAACATTCCAAATACCGTACTAAACAATACAAATGCGGCTAGAATAATTTTGCGCTTCCCAAAGTTCTTTACCAATATGTTGACTGGATAATAAAATGCAAAACTGGTTAAGAAACTTATTGTCAAAAACTGTGTCGCCATGGCTTTGTCAAACCCAAAAAGAATGGGAACATAAAAGCCGACTCCCAACTGTATAAAAGTAAGGGAAAGCCAATAAATCATATCAGCTGTTGCAAATAGGGCATAATTTTTATCGCGCAATATTTCTTTTATAGAATCCCATGCGGTAGACTCTGTAGAGCCTTGTACCGCATATTTGGTTTCATTCAGAAAGAATACAGGCAATAACATAAAAATCAGACCCAGCAGCGCGAAGATACCCACACTTATTTGGAAAGAAACAGTAGGAGAGTAGGAGGCTTCAAAAACACCTTGAAGTGCATATACACTACTTCCTGCCATGAATCCAAGTATCCAGGTGACAGCAATAATGGTACTTATGCTCATACGGTCTTCCGGATGGTGTCCCAATTCGCTAATCAGTGCAGTGTATGGAATGACGTAAAGCGTCAGACAAAAATAAAAAATGACAATCCCAACGCTCAACCAGATGCTATTGAGCTGGACGTTTTCGCCGAAAGGCGGAAAGAAAATGATAAAAGAGAAAATAGCAAAAGGTACCGCAGCAATTGCCATAAGTTTTTTGCGTTTCCCAAAACTCGATTGTATTCGATCAGCCCAATTAGCGATTAATGGATCGGTAATGGCATCAAAAACGCGACCACCGGCATTGATGAGGCCAATAAGTGTAAGGCTACTGATAATAGCCCCTTGGAAAATAAAAGTCGGAAACATGGCGGTTGCACCCTCTTCCGGTGGCATGTAAAAATAAACGAGCAGGTTCGCTGCGGAAAAACCGGTCAATGACCAGCCCAATTGGCCAAGGGCAAAGATGATCTTTTGCGATAAAGGAGGTCTTGTCGCCATATTTTGAAGTTGTGAATCAGAGGACTAAGAAGCTACAAGCTACGGAAAAAAAAGAGCTTCTTCCTCATCCTTGAGAAAGAAGCTGACTCTTATGATTAGAACACTTAGGTCAGCTTAATGATCTTTAATAATAAAGAATGTAAACGCTGACTTTTACTGGAGTTTGGTTTTCTTTTTAGTGGAAGCGCAAAAAGTAGGGACTTTCAAAGATTGAAAGTCCCCGAAGTAAACACGCTTCTTGTTGATAGGTGAATAGGAAGGATAAATCTTTATAATTCCTAACAATTAATATCAAATTAATACTACAAATATAGGGTTTGAAATTAAGAAAGGAAACCCCATATTCATGGGGTTTCCATGGTGGATTTAGGTATTTCTCCGGTGCAGTTTAGGGCAGTATAAGTTATACACCAGTAGGTATAAACAACATGTAGGGTTTGAT
>JALEHC010000544.1 GCA_022763215.1 Saprospiraceae bacterium | reverse complement strand
GATAAGCCCGCTTGCGCTGGTATAATCAATCACTAATTCATTCGCACTAAATGGAGGGTTGGAAACATTGGTCACGCAGAAATCGAGGAAATAATTACCTTGATCATCACAGTAAACCGAATCCTGAACAATTTCTATACAATCGGTATCAATCTCACAATTGAACTGTAGGGTATCCTGACAAAGAATACTATCGCCACCCAATCCATTACTACCGATATAAGAAACAATCACTTCCTGAAGCCCAATACCAAGCGAATCGTCAAGGCAGAAACTCAACAAATCGTCATAGAAGCCAACGGCTGCCGTAGGCATGCCGGCTGGATTTAGGGTCGCTGAGGTGCTATTGCTGCTAAGCGTCCAGTTTGCTGCTCCGGGGCCACCTAGTACCACATTGTTGATCGTGACGCCGGGTGTAATTGATTGTACTTGTAACTCCGTAAGGCTCAATGGACAATCTATATTGAAGTCTAGTGCAAAACAGCAAGAATCTGCACCAAGACTATCTGGAGACACCATTACCCAATCCGGAACACAAGGTTCACAGCAATTCGGAAGCGTAATATCAATAGAATCGCCAAGGCAGCAATATTCATACGCTTTGTCGTGGGCATCATGGCTGAAGCTAATCTGACGAGGTAGTGGTAAACCACTATTGTCCCAAATTTGCACACAAACCTGTGGGCCACTAGCTCCTGGCGCAATTGGTGGTGTAAACTGAACTTGATTTGGGAAGAAAATGACATCACTACTTGTAAAGTTGACAAATTCCAGGCTGTCTAGAATATCATTATTCGTTACCGTAAAACACAAATCATAGATCCCCGGTAATTCATTACAAATGAGCGTATCGACTACTAATTCATAGCAAGGTTCTTCTTGCTCGATTGGGCATTCAATGGTGATATCATCAAAGCAACCCGAAAAACTCAGGCCGAATATATTTTTATAAAAAATTCGAATGGTCTGAGAAGGAGCCGTATTGGTCGAATCAGCCAAACAAAACTCGAGGTAGTCATTTAATACGCCGCTTGGTATAGGGGCACCAGTTGGGTCTTCAATCAATAATTGTGTTGGACTTAGTTGAGTGACCGTGTACGGCGTTATGGTATTGAATACATCAAAATAAGTACTTGTAGTCGGACTAGAAGGTGGATTAAGTATTCTAACCTCAATTTGATGCATGGTTGTCATGTTGTTCATCAAATCTAAAGAAATGACACAGCAGCTATCCGTTACCGTCTCCGTATGTGTTGAGAATACATCACAAGTATCATTTGGTGGTGGCGGGCAGTACTGCGCGCAGATTTCTTGTTCGTGTACATAGGGAGTACATTCGTAATTTGGATAATCGATACCTTCGAAGATGATTTCGTCTCCGTTCATATCCCTGATTTCAGAGGAGTAATCAACAAAATTTACAGAAAAACCAATTGGTTCTACACAAACATCTGCATTTGGCCCTAACTGACCAACGCTATCCGTCTTGACAACCCAAACATCATGATTTTGAAGATAAGAAAGAAACGGCCCACCATTAGGGTCTTCATAATTAGTCCAGCAAGAACCTGTCAACAAATAACCCTGGTCTGTGCAGTAAGTAAGGTCATTAACCTGATTACCTTCCGCATTTTCATAAGTATAGGCCCAGCGAATGTTCCCTGATTGATCCGCTTTGAGTAAGTAACTTACATCGTTGCGCAAATTTCCTGCTATCAATTGTGGGAATTTACAATTACCAGTAAGGGTAATTTCTTGTTGGTCATTGAGGTGTAATTGGTGTACTGTTTCATCACCCCCACTCAGATTCACAATTTGAGTCCACTGTACAAAGCCGTTTAGGTCTAATTTTGTAATGAAAAGATACTGCGAAGGAAGTGTAATCGGGCCTCCCGGATTGCTACTACCTGGCTGATAAATTGTACCTGTAATGATAAAGGAATTATCCTGTGGACTGAATGCAATGTCAATAGCTTCTTCCGTTGTATTTGGATCATTATCAATATCATACAACTCATAAGTGCCAGATAAATTGAGTTGGTCATCTGCTGTGAAGAATAATAGTACGCGATCATCGACCCCACCGGTGATGGCATACCTTCTACTGCCTGAGCCATCTGTAAACTCAGTGATTGCTTTTACACTTACATCTGCCAGCCCTTGGCCGAACAGGTTGAGTTTTTGATTGCCAAAATCATTTTCGGCCAAGTCCATCCCATACAAGAAAGGCCGTCTGATATTAGAAGACGCATTATCATAGCATTCTCCCAAAATAACGACATCTCCATTTGATGCCTGTATAACGTCCCTGACAAACTCACTGGAGTTAGGGGAAGTAGTCCAGTCCAATGTCCTTTCAATGCAAATGTCATCTGGTTCAAGGAAAGTAATTTGGATATCGTGGTTGGGAGTACCTGTCTCGTGATAGTTAGAAAAAGCGATAGTTGAGCTACTGACTGTCGAAAATGGAGGATTCATTTGCAGCAAAAAATGATCATTATATCGAATATTAGCTGGATCATAAGTGTGTATGTAGTCGTTGATAGGCGTTACTACACCTAATTGATCGATATTGGCACGCAAAAAATCATCATCTGTTACATTTCCAGGTCCAAAGATGCCTCGGTTTTGGGTTTCCCCAAATACGAAAAAACTACCATCTTGCTTTTGCAAACCAGCATAGCCATACTCGTTATAGTCATTTGCGGTTGGATCCGTAAAATCAGTATAAAAACAAGTACTGAACATTTTATCATTATAACAAGTGGTATCTGTCAGGCAGAAATTATCTAGCCCCCAGATTTCAGAAGGAGAGCCACCACGATCTATGTAAAATGCAATACCCGTTACATTGGTTATGAGGTTAGACCAGTCTGTGCACGTGCTACCTGTATTATTAAAATTAGTAGAATTTACCCATTCCCAATAACCGACTCCGTCAAAGGGTAGAGTTCCTGTACAAAAATCCAGAGGAGGGCAGAAGGTATTCCAACCACTACCTGCATTGACGGGGGTATTTAGGATAAATCGGGCACAAAGTGGGGCACTTTGTGGCGTTGTACCTCCCGAATAAATGAAAATAGAATTTCTGTAAGTACCTGCATTTGCTCCATTTCCAGGGTTCAGATAATTGGCATCATAACAAAGGGACTGACAGTTTTGAGCAGATAAATCACCGGTAAAATCTACATTATTATAGATATAACTTGCTCCACTACCGTCACGTACTTCCAGATATATATTACCACCTGTTTCTTGTCTAAAGTCATAATTGCAATCTATGGTACTCCAATTAGAAGGTGGATTGGGGTAATTGGGGCCGGGGTTAGGCGTTTCATTTTCAAAATCTACGCATTGGGCGAAAGCCCCCAACGCAAACAACTGTAAAACAGTGAATAATAAAAACTTTCTCATTGATTGTGTTTTTTGGTTAATAAAGTATAAAGCACGTCCAGGCTTCCTGGGTACAGAAAGCAAAGATTTAGCTATAGGAAAACTAAAGTCACGTTTGCCATATCAGCGAGTAGATGGGGCTACCTTGGGCTTATTTACCGAAAGGTAGAACCAAGAAATGCTGTTTTGCCTACAGCGAAAAGCAGGTGGTTAGAAATATTAGAGGTGACGGTTGTGTGCTTATCGGGAGCTAATTGACCAAAAAGGAAGTTATTTCTTTATGTGCTTAATTCAAGCCTTGTTACTGTTTCGTGTAAATTTGGTGGTAAAGAATCTGATAAGACTCTTGTAAGCCTCTGGTTTCAATTCGGTTGATAATTCCTTCTTTTGCGATACCAAAATTAGGATTGTTGAAGAATTTACTCATATCCTGGTAAGTATCATTTTCTTTATCTACTCTACCTGAAATTTGTAAGGCTAGTTGTTCATCTTCAATAACTAGAATGCATAATTCTTCATTACCAAATTCGTCAATGTAGGTGAATTCCAGATGATTGCCGTTAATTGTGTAATCGCTTTCTTCGGCATGGCTTTCGATAACACCATCAAAGTCATAAATTTCATAAGCGGTATACGAAATACGGTTGTCCGGTAAAATGGTAATGTTATCAAGCTGATAAACATTGTCGATGTCCGCAAATAAGCTTATGTCAATATCTGCAGTTGGTACTTCTATGATTTCACCATTCTGTTTGATGAAGCCATAAATTTCGTTGTCCGTACTTACAGAGGTAAAGCTGTAAGTTCCTTCCAGAGAGCTTGTCTCGTCCTTTTTACAACTGGTAAAAAGGCTACCACTCACCAAAAGGATGACTAGTAGAACAAAAATGTAATTCGTTTTCATTGTTTTGGTTTAATTATAAAATTAATTTCAAACCAAATGTAAATGGTAACGGATTGGGATGTACACTAATTCAGAGAATCGGTAATTCTGATTGGAGGAAAGGTAAAAGTGGTCCAGGAGTTGAGAGGAAAGAAGTAGGGGACGGCCCTCAAAAAATAGCTTTAAATAGAAAAATCCATTCACTAAGTGAATGGATTCTAAAGTAAGTGCCCAGAGCGGGAGTCGAACCCGCACGCCCTAACGGACACATGGCCCTCAACCATGCCTGTCTACCAATTCCAG
>JALEHC010000090.1 GCA_022763215.1 Saprospiraceae bacterium | reverse complement strand
TAATGTCCGGCCTCCTTGGCGGCTTCTATGCTGGGGACTTGTCCAGACTGGATACGTTCGGTCAAGGCGACCATCATATCACTCCAACCTCCTCCAAACTCTTTGAATGCAAAATAAGTGAGTAAACAGGAGCCAATGACCAGTAGAATAGCTTGTATGACTTCCGTCTGAATTACGGAATTTAAACCACCTGGAATTGTATAAGCTGCTGCGGCTACGGCCAACAATAAGATAATTTGCCAACTTGGCAATTCCGGGAAAAGTAGCTTTAACACAATACTACCAACATACAAACCAGCTGCGGTATCTACCATTACATTACCAATAATGGTTATGAATGAAAAATAATAGCGGCTTCTTCGGTCGTAGCGTTTCTCTAAAAATTCAGGCATGGTATACACCCCTGAACGCAGATAAAATGGAAGGAAAAAGATGGCAAAAAAGATCAAAACGACCACGGCAAACCATTCGTAGTTATAAACGTGCATATTCGTTTTGTAGGCATCACCTGCCAAACCGATCAAGGTTGAACTGGAAATATTGGCTGAAAAAAGCGCAATACCAACAATCGGCCAAGTCATACCCCGACCAGCAAGGAAATAATCTTCTGAGCTTTGTCGCTTTCCGTGATAAAGCCCGTATGCAATAATCAATAGCGCATAACCTACCATGATGGTTATGTCTAATACACTTAATTGGAAGCCTTCCATGAGTATGTGTTAAGTTGGTTTATGTAAAAGCAAACACCTAGGATCAGGCGAATCAAAATCGCACTTTAATACAATTAGAAAAGTATTACTCCCTCAAATAAGAATAATACTTTTCTAATGTTAAGAGAATCTTAACTTTGGGAAAGATAGGGTAATTCCGACAATAAGTGAAAAAAATATAAAAAATTTTGACAGCTCCCTGATCAGCCTAATTAAATTGGCTCAACACTTACATCTATACCATTTACAGGTTACTTCTTTTTAAGTAATTAAAAATCAGCCAAAAAAACAGGATTACATATATCAATGAAGTAATAGTGGCTTCCGTCGAAGTCAGAAAAAATCCAAATCCATGTTCCTTGGCAAAAGAATCAGCTACTTGCGAAAATGGTATCGGAATAAGGTCTTCAATGGCATTCATAGGGTAGAAGTGCATACTCTTGTGCTTAATGATATTGTAGTGAATTCCCCACCTCAAGATTAATTCCCCCACCAAAACATAGCCAAAATAGAGGAAAAGAGCTAGTCCAGTGCGCTTCACCAAAAAGCCCAATAGCATCGCAAAACTCATATAACCCAAGCTTAACAGAAAAAAACGATAGAAGTAATCGGCATGTTGAAAGACCTTCTGCATCCTGATTACATCGGTATGTAAACCACCAATCACTAAACCGCATAAGATAAAATAGAGGGTAGCAACGAATGCAAGGCTCGTCACAAAGTAAAATTTACCCCAAAAAAATTGTTTCCGATCCAAGCCAGTAATGATATTCTGACGAAGTGTCTTGTACGAATATTCAGAACAAACAATCAATATGGTCAAAAAGCCAAATAAGAAAAATATGATCTGATGCCCAACATACCCCAGATAAATCCAAATCGTAGGAAAAATAAACAGCACTTCATTCGTACCAATTGGTGGCGGCAATTCCGGAATTCGCTTTCCCAACATCAATACCGTTGGTAAGAGCACGAAATAAGAAATTGCAATGATTCGAAATGCAATGTTTTTACGCCATTTCAGCCATTCTAGTTTCAATAAATACATCATGCTTAGTCAAGGTCTTTGGTGATTTCAAGAAATTCGTCTTCCAGACTTTTTGATTTTCGAACGAGGTGATGCAGATAAATCTGCTCTTGTGCCGCCATTTTATTAATCTCCTCGGCTTCAAGTTCGGCCGAGACTTCCAGCATCAGCATCCCATTTATCTCCGTCATTTTATTGACGCGGCTGTCTTGTTGGAGCAGATTTTTGAGGGCATGCAGGTTTTGGCAACTGACTTCTATAGTGATATCATCATTAATAATGGAGCCGACTGTACCTGTAGCCAGTAATTTTCCATTTTTCAGGATGGCCACATGTGAACAGATTTTTTCTACTTCATACAAAATATGGCTGGCCATAATGATGGTTTTGCCGCTTTGGGCAATTTTCTGTATGGTCTCCCGTACTTCTGCAATACCCTGTGGGTCAAGGCCGTTGGTGGGTTCGTCAAAGATCAATACTTCCGGATTGCCCACCAGAGCGGCGGCAATTGCCAGTCGTTGCTTCATACCCAATGAATACGAACTAAAGCGAGCATCTTTTCGGTGTAATAAATTGACTAGTTCGAGTAGTTCTTCAATCTCCGTATCGGGTACTTGTTTGATGTGGGCAATCAATTTGAGATTTTCGATGGCATTGAGGTAAGGGTAAAAGTTAGGCGTCTCCAATAAAGCCCCCATTTGTTTTCTCGGGTTGTCACCCAAATGGCCTTCAAACCATTCAAACTGTCCACTGTCTGGGTGAATAATACCGAGTATCATACCCAGCGTAGTCGTTTTACCACTTCCATTGGGTCCAAGTAAGCCGTAAATCATCCCCTTTTCAATGTTGAGGCTAAGGTTGTCGACCGCTTGAATTCGGCCATACCGTTTGTTGAGTTGTTGTATTTCTAATACTTTCATAAGGTATTGGTGTGCAGAGTGTAGGCGGAATGTACGAATAGCCTTCCTAAATAAAAGAAGCTTTTTGATAAAGCCATAATTTATTCAGACGAATGCTTATTGAAAAAAAACATTTGCAC
>JALEHC010000543.1 GCA_022763215.1 Saprospiraceae bacterium | reverse complement strand
ATTTATCGGTTATTGCTTTCTTTCAAAGCGATTGCAAAAATATAGAAGGGGAACTGCTTTTCCAAATCTTTTAGGGTTATTTTTTTGCCTTTCAGCTCTATAAATGCATAACCCCTTCATTTAGTTCCCTTTCTATCCAAAAATTTATTTGTCGTTCAAGCTAAGCTTGATCTTTTTTTCCAAATCTGTCACCGTATCCTTGAAAATCGCATCAGTCTCCATCAAGTCCTGAACTGTTTTACAAGAATAAATCACCGTACTGTGGTCACGGCCACCAAAAGTCTCCCCAATGGCTTTTAAAGACTTGTCTGTCAAATTCTTAGCTAGATACATAGACAATTGTCTAGCGATTACTATCGAACGTTTTCTCGTCTTACCTTGCAGTTTCTCTGGGATAATATCAAAGTGATCTGCAACCAACTTCTGAATAAATTCTACCGTAATTTCTTTATTGATCTCCGTTACAAAATTCTTCACTACCTCTTTCGCCAGATCAATATCGATTTCCCGACGATTCAATGAAGATTGAGCAATCAAAGACACCAATACGCCTTCTAGTTCACGAATGTTATTCTGGATATTAAAACAAATAAACTCAATTACATCCGATGAGATCTCTACTCCCTCCCGATTCATCTTTGATTCCAGAATCGCAATTCGAGTTTCCAAGTCAGGTACCTGCAAATCTGCCGAAAGGCCCCACTTAAAACGACTAATTAGTCGCTCTTCCATGCCGTCCAAATCCTTTGGTGCACGATCTGAGGTTAAAATGATCTGCTTACCATTCTGGTGCAACTGATTGAAGATGTGGAAAAAGATTTCCTGAGTCTTCTGCTTATTAGCCAAAAACTGAATATCGTCAACAATCAAGACATCAATCAATTGATAAAAATTGACAAAGTCATTAACCGCATTATTCTTAATCGATTGAATGATTTGATTCGTAAATTTCTCGGAGGAGACATATAATACAGTCTTGTCCGGAAACTTATCCAAAACATCATTCCCTATCGCTTGCGCCAAATGCGTTTTTCCTAATCCTACCTCGCCAAAAATAACAAGTGGATTAAAGGAAGTGCCTCCCGGTTTTTTGGCAATAGCCAAACCAGCAGACCGCGCCAGACGATTACAGTCCCCCTCTATATAATTTTCAAATCGATAGCTCTCGTTCAACTGCGAATCAATCTTTACCTTCCTGATCCCCGGAATCACAAAGGGGTTCTTGATATTAGCAGTACTAACAGAGCCCGGTCCAATGCCGTTGTTTTTTGAAGCGCCATTACTATAAGCCTTCCCCGCAGGCACCACTTCCTCCTGTCGGCGACTAGGTCGTCGATTCCCATTGGCCATCAAAATCTGATACTCCAGACGGCCGCGCTCCCCCAATTCAGCCCGAATTGTTCGTTTTAAAAGTGAAACATAATGTTCTTCCAGCCACTCGTAAAAAAATTTGTTGGGCACCTGTATGGTCAGAGCATTATTCTCTAATCGCACCGGGCGAATAGGCTCAAACCAGGTCTTGAAACTCTGGGCCGTAACATTTTTACGAATGGCTTGTAGACAATTATCCCATACTGTAGCACAATCGTTTACCATTCTAATGTTTTGTACGTAATTACACAAATGTAGTACCTAAATACTGACGTACCAGTAAGTTGGAGACATAAATATAGCCTTGATGCTTTGTTAGTATCAGTTATTCAGAAAAGGACAAAAAGTTGCCTTAATTTTTATCTGCTGTTCTTGTTGAATAGCGAAGGATTACAAAGATGGGATTTTTTTTACTTCTACAAAAGTGCTAAGCACCATTTTTTCCATTTTTTTCCAACTTTTTTCCAGTATCACCACATCCTTTAAATTTTCCTACCTTTTCCTCAATCTGCTAAATGGCTATAAAGCAAGCATTACGAGACGAAATTGTATTGTTATATCCATCTTTTTACACTTTATCACCGGCTCCTTTTTTTGGTTTTTACGCAAAAAACGAAAACCAATCGGTCAACCTCCAATCATAATGGGTTTACAACTCAAACACTTCCGACTACTCCCCCGTTCAAACAAAATGTCAATCTTTCCCAACATAATTCCTGCCCAACCAACTTGATTCAATATAATCGGTCGACCATTTTTATTTCCCAAAATTTCAGGCTCTTCCAAAAAGGTATGGGTATGCCCTCCAATAATCAAATCAATTTCCTCACTCTCCTTTGCCAATATCCGATCAGATACATACTTGTCCTCCCGATACTGATACCCCAAATGGGACAAAACGACAACATAATCGCAAGCTGCTTCCTTTTTCAAAAATCGCGCTGTTTTATTCGCTACCTCAATCGGATCCATATACCGAGTGCCGCCATATAATGCAGGTAGCACCAGCCCTTCTAATTCAATCCCCAACCCCATCACACCTACTTTTATATCTGAATGCTCAAATATTTGATAGGGCTGCGTTTTCTGATCCAATAGAGTATCTGAAAAGTCATAATTTGCAATGACAAACGGAAAATTCGCATGCTTTAACTGCTTGTCAAAGCCTTCCAACCCCAAATCGAAATCATGGTTACCAATAGTAGCTGCATCATATTGCATCGCAGTCATGGCCTTTATCTCGACTTCGCCTTCAAAAAAATTGAAATAAGGCGTACCCTGAAATATATCGCCAGCATCCAGCAACAACACCCAATCTTCCTCCGCTCTGATTTGCTCTATTTTTGCAGCACGCGCCACTACTCCTCCCAGGCCTTCGTACCTCCCCGAGTCAAATGGCTCCATACGGCTGTGGGTGTCATTTGTATGCAGTATGGTCAGCTTTACCGTTTCGCGTAAACGGTCTTTCCCCCATACATTGGGTGCCCCTGTTGCCAGCATCATGCTTCCCAAGCCCAAATCTCTAATAAATGTTCTTCTTTTCATGGTTCCATGCTTTTTACTCTTACAGTTTGCGGCGCAGCAATCTTAGCATCTCGCTTTCGCGAAAAATAACTAAACAAGGCCTCCCGAATACTAACTCCCAGCTTTTCCCGCTTTAGCGGAATCAAAAAATGACAACCATCTCCACCATCAGCTACATAATCCGAAATGGCCAATCGATACCAACGACTTTTATCTAGTGGTTGCTCGTTGATCATAATCTGGGCAGCTTTATTGTCCTTAATTTCGTAAGAAGTTCCTCTGCTCACCGGCCAGCCACCGCCTTCTGCCATGCTGTCAAATAATAATTGAAGCGTATCTCCTGGTACATTGAGTACGATCAGTCCATTTTCAAAAGGCATCAATTCAAATATTTTCCTTTTTTGAACAGCTCCTTTTTCCAAAGCACCAATCCGTATGCCTCCTGAATTCATTACGGCCAAATCTACCCATTGCGTGCTTCGCTGGTCAGCTTCTTCTAGCATCACATCCGTAAACCAATAGCCTAGTTTTTCTTTTTCCAGCCTTTCGGCAAAATGTCCGACCTCCTCCTGCATCTCGGCCTGCAACTTATCTTGGTAAGGTGCAAGAAGCGCTTGCATGTCTCCCTGCTCTGATGGTGCTGCTGAAGCTTCAACCCTTGTACTGCTGCCGCTCACGCTCGCCAAATGAGTGACCTGACAGCTATTTAGCGTAAGCGAAAAAAGTATTCCCCAAAAGAGGAAATGTCCTTTATTCTTATTTGTAAATGGAAGTACCATTGTATCCAATTGCATTTTTTGCATTATGACTGTAAATAAACAGGTGCCTGCGCACCGAAAAGCCCTTTTTCTGCATCCCAAAATAGAGAAGCTATGAAAACAACAATCGGCAAAAATGTTAAGAAATTGATAAGTTTTTTATCAGCCAACCTTTTTTTTCTAATTTCAACGGACAATATTACAATCATTCGACTTTACTAAACCCAGCTGCTTATGTCGCTCTCAAAGATTATTATCCCAGCCGTTATTCTGGTTGGTCTGCTTGTTGGAGCTTATTTTTTCCTTCAACCTGATGAAAAAGTACAAGAAGACACCCTTCTGACTGCCGTCAAAAAAGGAGAATTTGTTATCACGGTTACTGCTACCGGTGAACTAAAAGCCAAACGCTCCGAAAAAATCCGCGCCCCACAAGGTATGCGTCCCGCAGGAATTTATGAAACCACTATCCAAAACCTGATCGCAGAAGGAACCATCGTAAATGAAGGTGATTTCGTAGCTTCTTTGGATCGCACGGAGTTAGCTAACAAAATGAGTAACGTACAAACGGAGATCGAAAAAATCCAAACGCAACTCGAACAAGCTAAAATTGACACGGCTATCGACCTGCGTGGTGTACGGGATCAACTCATCAACCTTGGTTTTACCAAAAAAGAAAAATTGCTGAATGTAGAACAAAATAAGTTCGAACCAGAATCGGTCATTCAGCAAACACAACTCGACCTCGAACGTACCGAACGCGATTACAGCCAACTCCTCAAAAATTATGAGCTCAAAAAGAAACAGGCTATTGCCAAAATTCAGGAAATCGACGCCCTGCTTCGGCAAAATCAACGCCAACTTAATATGCTGAGTGATCTCTCCGATGAGTTCAATATAAAAGCACCCAAAAGCGGAATGGTCATCTATGCCCGAAACTGGAACGGCAAAAAAGAACCCGGCTCCAGGGTATCCGCCTGGGATCCGGTCGTGGCCGAATTGCCCGACCTGAGTGATATGATATCCCAAACTTATGTCAATGAAGTCGATATAAGTAAAGTCAAGGAAGGCCAAGAAGTCGAAATACAAGTCGATGCCTTCCCCGATAATGTCTATACTGGACAAGTGCTGCAAGTCGCCAATATTGGTGAACAATTGCGTGGTTACGATGCCAAAGTATTCGAAGTAATTGTCCAAGTCAATGAAATTGATTCCATCCTTCGTCCAGCCATGACAACCTCCAACCAAATAGTCACTGATATACTCGACGATGTGCTATTTGTTCCTCTTGAAGCGATCCAAAATGATAGTCTGACCTACGTTTTCAAAGAAGATAATGGCAAAACCGTCCGACAGGAAGTCATAACGGACCTGACGAATGATGATGAAATAATCATTGCTTTTGGTCTGGAAGAAGGTGATCAAATTCACATGGCACAACCAGGTGATCCGGATGATTATCCTTTTGTACCCCTTGATCCGAATATCAAAGAAAAGATTCGCAAAGAACAGGAAGAAGCGGAAAAAGCCAGACAAGCTAAAGCAGAAGAACGCAAAAAGAAGATGGACAAAACGCCTTTCAAAAACGATGATAGTGGCGGTGGTGATTTCATGATCATTATGGACTAATCTTCTTTTGTCATTTTAATTTCTGCTTATGGAACGTATCTTTTTTAACTTCATTTTGGCATTAGAAGGTATCAACGCCAATCGCCTCCGGTCATTTCTTACTGCTTTGGGTATCGTATTCGGTGTGGGTGCTGTCATTGCGATGTTAGCCATCGGAAATGGCGCTCAACAAGCGATACTCGAACAAATGAAACTGATCGGTACTAATAATATCGTTATCGAATCCGTGCTTCCCTCCGAAAAAGATGATGAGGAAGAAGAAAGTACGAATTCGAATACCAACGAAAATAAAAAACCGTACTCGCCGGGGCTTACCCTCGAGGATATTCAGTCTATTCAACAGGTATTGCCTACCGTTGAAGTGGTTAGTCCGGAACTCGTACTATCAACCAATGTTATTCAATCCGCCAAACTAGAAAAAGCTAAATGTGTCGGTGTGACCAATGCTTTTTTTGAACTCAATCAATTGGAATTGTCTACTGGCTCTCTTTTTCATGAAAAACATATGGAGGGTGGTCGACCGGTTTGCATTATCGGCAAAAAAATAAAGTCTAAATTTTTTAGCGAAAAAAATCCTATCGGAAAAAGGATTAAGTGCGGAAAAACCTGGCTGACGATCATTGGTGTACTGCAATCCCGACCAACTAGTAAGGAGAACCTGAAAAGCTTGGGTATTCGCGATTATAATGCGGATGTGTATGTCCCTGTTCAGACGGCTTTGCTACGCTTCAAAAACAGAGCTGCTGTAACTAAACAAGATATTGGCAACCGTGGCCGCAATCAAAATCAAGATGAAAATTATCATCAAATTGATCGTGCAGTCATTCGGGTCAATGATTCAAAAAAGCTTCAAGCTAGTGCTGATGTTATCGCACGTATGCTTACTCGTCGACACAACAATCAGGTCGATTTCCAAATCGAAGTACCAGAATTGTTACTGGAACAAGAACGCAAAACTCAAGATACTTTTAATATCGTACTCGCGGTGATTGCCAGTATCTCATTGCTGGTAGGTGGTATTGGTATTATGAATATCATGTTGGCTTCCGTACTGGAAAGGATCAAAGAAATCGGTGTTCGGCGTTCGCTTGGCGCAAATCGGCAGGATATCATTTTCCAGTTTCTGTTTGAAGCCGTTTTTATTAGTCTGATTGGTGGTCTGATTGGCGTGTTATTGGGTGTTTTTGCAGCCCGTACCATTGCCTCTTATGCCGAAATTCCGACTATTGTTTCGCCTTGGTCGATCATACTTTCGTTTGGTGTAGCTGCTTCGGTGGGTTTGGTCTTTGGTATTTTCCCGGCTCAAAAAGCGGCACAACAAGACCCTATCAAAGCACTTCGTTCTGATTAATCACCCTATCGACAATCAAAAAAAATGACAAAATACTTTTATACCCTATTATGCCTTTGCATCTGCTTTTTGCCTAGTCTTTTGACGGGGCAGGCAGGTTCAAACAACGTTCAGGACACCCTTTTTCTGGACTTGGAAGGCACCATTCAACTAGCACAAGGGGAAGCACCAGATGTGCAAATTGCCAAAACCTCTTATAGCAATAACTTTTGGCGTTTTCGGTCTTTTCAGGCAGACTTTAAACCACAGATTTTGTTTGATGCGACACTGCCGAATATCAACCGAACTATCGACCAGATTACGACACCAGAGGGGCAAGATATCTTCGTTAGTCGATCCTCTATGCTTAATTCCGTTGGCATTTCTCTTTCTCAGCGAATTGGTTGGACTGGTGGAGAAGTGAGCCTTTCCACTGGTTTGCAGAGGCTGGATATTTTCCCTTCCGGAAATATTATGCGCCAGACCACTTACTTGTCATCTCCAATTTTTCTGAGCATTAATCAGCCTCTTTTTCAGTTCAACGCCTTTGAATGGGACAAAAAAATTGAGCCCATCATTTTTGATGAAGCTAAAAAAGGATATTCAGAAGATTTAGAACAAGTTGCCGGGCAATCAGCCCGCCTCTTTTTTAATGTGTTAATCGCCCAATTGAATTTGGAAGCAGCTCAAAGAGATAAGCTGGAAGCTGATTCTTTGCTCGTCATTTCACAGGGACGTTTTGATGTGGGAAAAATTGCCGAAACAGAATTGCTGCAAATTGAGCTAAATGTCATGAACGCAAATGCGAATTTAGCGCAAAGCGAACTCAATGTACAACGCTCAACGGAGCAACTACGTAACTTTCTAGGTATCAAAAGAGCTGTTGCTTTCCGTTTGACACCACCTGACGATATTCCTGATTTTCAGATTGATGTAGACAAAGCATTGGAATATGCCAGGGAGAATCGAAGCCAAATTTTAGCCTTTCGGCGAAGAATACTCCAAGCGGAACGAAACCTGGAACAAGCCGAGAAAAATGCCGGACTCAATATGAATCTGACCCTTGATTTTGGTCTTTCTCAAACTTCCTCTGAATTTGATAATGCCTACCAAGACCCCCTCGATCAGGAACGTTTACGCCTTGGGATGAGCATTCCAATTGCAGACTGGGGTAAAACGCAAGCCAGAAAAGAAATTGCACGTTCTAACCTGGAACTAACGCGACTACAAGTTGCACAGGATGAAGTCAACTTCGAAAGAGAGATAATCACTGCGGTACAGCAATTTGATCTAGTTCGCAATCAAGTAAATCTGGCCCTTAAAGCATACGAAGTAGCACAGAAAAGGCTCGATATTACGCGTAAGCGTTATCGCATTGGTAAAATCGGTAGTACCGACTTAAATTTAGCCATTAGCGAGGAGGCCAATGCCCGACGTAGTTATATGAGTGCCCTTCAAAACTTTTGGTTGGCCTATTATGAATTGCGTCAATTAACCCTTTATGATTTTGAAAATAATCAGGGTTTGTTACAACAACTCCAAGATTAATAGATGCAGCTAAAAGTACATACTGATCCGGCCGTTAGCACCAAATGGGAGACTTATCCACAGCAAGTCAGAGAACGACTCTTGCACCTGAGGTCATTGATTTTGGCGACAGCCGAAAAAATTGATGATGTCAACGCCCTTGAAGAGACACTCAAGTGGGGCGAGCCTAGTTATCTGGCCAAAAAAGGAAGTACCATTCGGATTGACTGGAAAGATAAAAGTCCGGATCAGTATGCTATGTACTTTAAATGCACCAGCAAATTGGTGGAGACCTTTCAACAGGCATTTCCTGGTACTTTTCGGTATGAAAAAACCAGAGCTATCTTATTTGGCATGGAAGAAGTTATACCTGAAAAGGAACTGTGCCAATGCATTGAGCTGGCATTAACTTACCATCGAATCAAACACCTGCCCATGCTGGGCTTGTGATTTTTAATTAGACAACTGTTGCATTAACCAGGTACGATCGGTCAAAGGCCTTGTAGTTGTGATTTTTTGTTGTAAAGACTTCTTTTCTGAGACTTTTCTTTTATTTATTTCATAGATGATATTTACGAAATTGAGGTAAGTCAGTTTAATATTTTGCGAAAGCTGCTGATTACGACGGAGGTATATTTTAAAGGACTGAATTAGGGAAAGAAAGGGCTCTGTCTCCTCATTTTCAAAGTAAATTTTGAGTAGCATTACTTTTCCTCCGAGCAAATAATGAATGTCAGAAAATTCTATCTGATTAAGATGATATAATGCCTGATCATATTGTTGTTGATGATAACTAAGATCGGCTAAGCTAAAATGCCGGGCTTCTTCCCGAAATTGATCTGGCAGTTGATTGTATTTTTCCTGTACAAATTGTTCGACTTGGGTAAAGCGACCAAGTCCCAGCCCTAGTTTGACATAATTTTTGAAAGTCCAGGGAGAGATTTCTCCATTTTCCAGCAAGACTTCCTGTTCGAGGCCGTGCTGATAGAGTTCCATGAGTTCAGCGGCATACTTATTTTCACCAGATCGGATTTTATTGATACAATAATTGATTGCCCCATAAAACAACTCCTTGGTTTCGGCATTAGAGAAAGCTCCTTGAAAGTCTTCTAATAGCTGTTTTAGCTTTTCAAAATGATGAGGTTTATCACCTTCGGTAAGCGTCAACAACATCGTATGATAAATAGCAATCGGGGGAATTTCCTGGTAATCATTTTCTGCTACATGTGTTTTGATTGCCTCCATCATATGATGCTGGTAAGAAACCGACAGCTGGCGTTCCCGGTCGAGCATACCTACCAAAAACTTGAGTTTTTGAGCCAAAAAGTATCGATCTAGTGCATTGGAAGCATCCTGAAGGCTTTGATCGAATTGGCGTTTT
>JALEHC010000542.1 GCA_022763215.1 Saprospiraceae bacterium | reverse complement strand
ATTTTCAAAAAGATAACAGAATACCGATCTGTATATGCTCACCACATTCGGATACGAGATGAGCAGCAGCTCAACGAACATATTGTTGAGCTGCTGCGAAAAGGGTACGACTATGCTATGAAATAGCCGTTATGCTTGTTTGCGAATGACATCAACGATGTCTCGTCGTCTGTCTTTCAAGTTTTTGACACTACCATAATTGTGAAGTTCTCGCAATAGACTGATATCCACATCCGCGATCAGAATCATTTCGGTATTGGGTGTAGCTTCTGCCTTTACACCATTTACAGGAAACTGAAAATCGCAGGGGGTAAATACCATGGACTGGGCGTATTGGATATCCATATTGTGCACTCTTGGTAAGTTGCCAACACTACCAGCAATGGCTACGTAACACTCATTTTCGATAGCGCGGGCCTGAGCACAATTCCGCACTCTGGAGTAACCGTTTTGGGTGTCCGTCAAGAATGGAACGAATAATATATCCATGCCTTCATCGGCCAGGATACGGGAAAGTTCTGGAAATTCAACATCATAACAAACCAGGACACCGATTTTGCCACAGTCGGTAGCATAGGTTTGCAGAATACTGCCGCCTTTCATAGCCCATACCTTTTCCTCATCAGGCGTTACATGAAGTTTTTCGTACCGATCAATAGAGCCATCTCGATGGCAGAGGTAACCTGCGTTGACTAGCGTATTATCCACCAATTCCGGCATGCTGCCGGTGAGGATATTGATGTTATAAGAAGTAGCTAGTCTGGAAAACTCTGTTTTCAGATGAGGCGTATATTTGGCCAGTTCGCGGATTGCTTCGGCACCATTCATGTGGTTGAAAGCTGCCATGAGCGGAGCGTTGAAAAACTCTGGGAATAGTGCAAAATCTGCTTTATAATCACTGACGGCATCCACGAAATATTCGGCTTGCGTCATTAAATCCTGTAGGTCTTTGTAGGTACGCATTTGCCACTGGACAATACCAATACGGACGACTGTTTTGTTGACTTTGGCTTTCGTTTTGGGCTTTTCGAAATAGATGTTATCCCAGCGAAGGAGTACGGCATATTCGTTGGAGGCAGCATCTTCTTCGAGATAATTTTTCATGATTTTTACGGGACGAAAATCATTGGACAACTGAAAGTTAAGTACCGGATCATGGATTTCTTTCAGTTTTACCTTCTCGATATACTCCTTTGGTGTAATTTCCTCGGCATATTTGTGATAGTTGGGGATGCGGCCACCAAACACGATGGCCTTGAGATTGAGTCTTTCGCAAAGGTCTTTTCGATAATCATACATTCGGCGACCGATACGGAGGCCGCGGAATTCAGGTTTTACAAATACATCGATGCCGTAGAGGATGTCGCCATCGCTTTCGTGTGTTTCGAAGGTATTATGTGCAATGATTTCGTTGTAGGTGTGTTGGTCTTCAAGGCGATCAGCATTTACGATAATGGAAAGGGCACAACCAGCGACTTCTCCATTTACCATTACGACGATTTGTCCTTCCGGAAATTTTTCGAGCAGGGCCTGAATGTGTTGTTTTTCCCAATAATCATCAGGCATCGTTTGGTATGCGCTGATCATGGTTTGTTTGAACCCTTCATAATCTTCAAGATTCAAGAATTTGAGCTCAATGTTTTGCATGTGTTACCGTTTATAGTAAAATGTAAAATTGGAGTGTTAAGACAGTGAGACGCAACAATGGAGCAAAAGTATCAATAAGGGAGCTGGTAAAAAATAATCAACCCGTTTTCCGTAGTAATTTTGAAAAACTACCTATTGTTGCTATCTGTTTGTACCTGAGCTATAACCTGCTAGAGTTATCACAGGTTCAATCATTCATTCCATTCTGGTAAGGATTTTCACGAAAGTGAGCTGATAGAAAGTTAAGTTTTGGCCTGCTTTCTGGGATTTTGAATGTGAAAGCATAAATTTGAGCTCAAGAAATACCATCCTGATATTTGGGAGCGTATTTTGTCCGTAATTCGCATTGAGCATATTGAAAAAACAGGAAAATGAAAAAAATCGGAATACTATTTGTTATTGCCCTGGGCATTTGGGCATGCCAGAATGAACCCAAAGAGGCACAGGCACAAGACCCAAGAGAAATGGAAAAGGCAATTAATTCGAGCTTAAATGAAGAACCACCACAGGTGGATTTGAATGATCCGGAGTTGCAGGAAAAAGTTAGGAAGCTGGAACCCAAAGCGCATAACAATAGTGGCGAGCCGATTTTGATTAAAGGGGTCAATCTTAACGAAACGGTGAATCCACAAATGGTCATGAAAGGCCAGCAAGTTTACCAGAAAAAATGTGCTAGCTGTCATAATTTGAATGATAAAGCATTTAAGGCCAGTGGATTTGGTGATTTTCTACAACGTCGCGAACCTGCGTTTTTTATGAATATGGTGACTGGGGTTAAGTTGGAAGATTTTGCGCCAGCTTCAGATATTTCTACATTGAAAAAATGCTGGACACGTCAGGAAAGCAATAAACTAACGATCATCGAGGCTCGTGATATGGTAGAATTATTGGTAAGCGAAAATCAATAATGATAAGGGTAGGTTAAGATGTTCTACTGCTCGAAAACCAAAGCTTTGAGAATAATGGCATTCGATTAGATTGGTTACTCAGCTTCATCACAAATCGTTTGCTAAAACCCGGCCTTTGCCGGCAGGCTGGCCCAAATCATTGATTGTCAGGTTGCATAAAATGTAGATAAACTGTAAAATTTGGTTAAAGTGGGGGTTACTTGGTAACAAATTGTCTATTACAGGCATTTTTCTTTAAAAGGAGACCATTCATAGAAAAATGGTAACTTTTTGAAAAAGGAATTCGTAAATTTTATAAGAGTGGCGGATTTATTTGCCTGTGTTAGGTGTATTATAGTTAAGTAACAACCATTGTACCATGAAAATTAAATTTGACAAGCGTTTGGATGCCGTTGACTGGATCGCGGAATATGCTGAAGATGAAGGTCAATTTGAAGCATTACGTGAACAATTGAATTACAACTTTATCTACCACCAGGAATATTTTTTGGAAATAGATGACCGTTTGGATGAAATCGT
>JALEHC010000541.1 GCA_022763215.1 Saprospiraceae bacterium | reverse complement strand
TTTCCTTATACATACAGATTATGCAACTATCAGAAAGAATTATGAAAATATACTAAGCCAGCCAGGATATAGAGCAGTAGTCACCGTTTTGCCTAAATTACCCAGTCAATCACAACTTCGCTTAATTTGGGTTTAAGATTGAAAATAAACAGGCATCTGAATTTTCTCTGCTTCTACATTAATACTCTGTAACAAGTAAGAAACAATTATTGGAAAGAACTGCTTTGGTACTTCTGTTTTCACAAAAGTATAGCAGCCCATTTTTTGATTTAGCAAGCTAAATCAACCGAATTCGGTTTTCTTGAGATTTGATGACGGTTAGGGTGACCTGACCTTCAGAGGCAGCTTCCGTGGAAGCTGCTTTTTTATTATGAAGAAATCCTTAAGCAGCATAAATAAAGAAAAATCACATTTATTGACAGACTTATTTTTATATTTGAAGAAGCTAGTAACAATCTGCCTCCTGAATTACTTAAAAAATAGATAATGGCTATCCCTAAAGAAACTGCCGTTAAAACAATAAAGTCCTATATTCAAAAAGGAGACCTAGAGGCTGCTTTACAGCAATTTTATGACTTTATCCTTCCAATTGACACCCATCTTTCTGACAAAGTATTGATACTTATTCATCGATTACAAGACTTAAAATTCAAACACCTAGATCAACTTATTTCTCATGACGAATACCAACGCACACTCAACCAGATTACAAAGGCAGCTTTAGAGTTGATAATACAGATACCCGATACTTCGGTAACTTCTAATAAAACCTCTAAAAAGCGCAAAGAAGGAAAACTGCTTCACAATATCTCATCTCAAATGCCAGTACATCTTGAGACTATGTGCACAGTAAGAATTGCAGAAAACGAAGAGATTATAAAAGCTGGTATCGAAATAGATGAACATACTATTCTGGAGGATATTTCTACTTCAAAGATCATGGAAGTATCGCTCATTGATTTTTCTGATAATCAAAATTTTAGGATTCGTACTTTAAGTAGTAAGGAACAAGTATTACAGGCAGGCGAGTTTACACAATGGCTGTTTTTTGTAAAGCCCCTGAAAGAAGGAAAACATACGCTATACTTAAAAGTGAGTATTATTGAGTATGTAAAAGACGAACCGAAAAAACGAGAAATCGTATTAGAAAGAAAAATAGATGTAGTTGCACAGCCAACTGAAAGAGCTTCGGCTTCACATTGGCAAGATACTAATATTAAGATTATTGAGGCGCAAAAGAAAAAAGCAGGTTTCTTATCAAAAAAAATTCGTTTTCTTGGCTTCACCTTCAGTATACTTTTTCTGTTTATCTTTTCTACAGCCACTCTTGCTACCATACTTACCATGGCGCTTTTATACATCAATCGACCAGCCCAAGAAGAACAAAAAGTAAAAGAAAGAGCCTCTCAATTCGAATCTACACAAGACCAACAAATTGAATCTCAAGAACAGTCTAATGACATTATCATCAATATTCCTGGTCTTGAACCAGGGGATGAGTTACCTAGTGACGAGCCCCCAAAAACTGAAGACCCCGAAGCAATAATAGAAGAGCCCGAGCTAGTTCCATTGGAGCCTGTTGTAGCTGATACTACTTCTTCTGATCCAAAAAATGACGGATCACTTGGCCCAGCTAAACTATTAGGATTTAAACTTTATGATCAACTAGAAGCGCTGGACACCACTCAAATTGGAAATACTACTTTTATTGAAGTCCGTACCAGTGGATTCAAAATAGGTAAAGTTGAATTTTATCTGGGTTCGCGCAAGAAGCACCCCTTAAATCCAACGGACAGAGATGGGAAAATATATTTTCTCCAATTGAAATCTATTGACAAAATCAATACCCTGACTATTCGCGATAAAGAAAGTGGTATCTACATTTCCAGAAAACTTAAGGGAAATACCAACTACTTATGGAAAGTCAACCGTTCCAGTAATGGTTCGATAGGTATCGACTAAATTTACTCCAACACCTTACACTCTACCCGACGATTTAGGCGTCGGCCTTCCGGAGTCTTATTGCTGGCTTTCGCCAAACTTTCCCCATAGCCTTTGTAGGTCAGTTGCTGGTTCGCAATTCCTTTGCTGAGTAGGTAGTCACACACAGATTTAGCTCTGGCTTCAGACAGGTGCTGGTTGGCCGCTTCGCTGCCAACGCTATCAGTATGGCCTCCGATTTCTACACGAAGGCTCGTATTTTCCGAAAGGAAAATAGCCAGTGCGTCCAACTCTGGGAAAGATGAAGGTAATAAGTCCGACTTACCACTTTCAAAATGTACCGCCTCAAAAGTATAGGCTTTAGCCGTTTTTAATAAATTGGCTATTGCTTTTGTGGCATCTGATGGAGGAGGCGTGAGCCCTACATAAATATCATCAATCAGGTAGTAGGCAATCCGCCTTTTCATATTGTATTCGTATTCCACATTTTGGTTGTGGTGATCAATGGCTTCCATTTCGGAATCACTCAAATTGGTTTGCGTATAATAGGTTCTATAAAAATTACCAATCATAAAGTGCGTATAGGCATTTCTGGCTCTAATAGTCCCTGAATACTTCTTCCAGATGCCTTCTTCGGTCTCAATGACTTCCTCCACATTAAAATTGGGATACATTTCCAGATCAGAAAGCGACTTTTCGATGTCAATCCCCGATTGGAAGGGATAATCCAGAAACAATATCCCCAGATTATTGGTAGCCAAGGGTACTGTTTTTATATCTGTCCAGAATACATCTCTTAAATGATGATCCGCCACTTTTTTGCTTTGACTTACCCAAAACTGAACGTGATAAACCTGGTCCACTTTCATTGGCTCTGATAATTGCCCTTGCACCATTTCTCTGAAATCTTTTTCCAGGCCACGGTCAGCTGCTGGCAAATAGGTAATCAAGCCAACCATAGACCGGCCTTCAACTGGTGCAGGATAAACACAATTTGAATCAGGAGCAATGATAATATCCGGCGTCTGCCCCCGAAATCCATTCCAGTCTTTTACGAGGCGGTTAAAATCACGAGTGCCGTCAGAATAGCGGCACCTTCGGTAATCATCAAGTGCATTGATATCTTCAAAACCAGGATTTACAACCAGATTTTGGCTCATCAGCAATGCAGGAAACAAACACATGAAGATGGTAAAAAATCGCATGGGGGTTTTATTGAAATAATGAAACTTTTAGAAAAAGTAACGGCCAGAAAGGAGTGCTTTTTTTAATTTTGTTTTTAATTAAATTTCATTTCCCCACGTCACTAAACACAAACAAACATGACAACATTGGAAGAATACGGAATTGCCTTTATGGAGACTATTATCAGTCATGTCCCCACTTTATTGCTGGCCATAGTCGTACTCATTATTGGTCTGCGGCTCATCAATTTGGGGACACGCCTTGCGGCAAAAGCAATGGAACGCAATAATGTGAGCGAAGACATCCGTCCTTTTCTGACTTCTATGCTCAGCATTTCGCTGAAAATACTACTCCTCTTTTCAGTTGCTAATATCGTAGGCATACAAACAACTTCCTTTGTAGCTGTTTTGGCGGCAGCCGGATTTGCAGTGGGTATGGCCTTACAGGGAAGCCTGAGCAATTTTGCAGCAGGTGTAATGATCATCATTTTTCGGCCTTATCGCACCGGTGATCTCATTCAGGTCGAAGGGGAAATGGGGCATGTGCTGGAAGTGCAAATTTTCAATACTATTATGTCTACCCTGGATAATCGTACCGTCATTGTGCCCAACAGTATGGCCATTAGTGGTATTATCACCAATCTGACAGTTCGGGAAAACCTCCGAATCGACATGGAAGTGACCATGCCTTATGAAGAAGACTTTGAAAAAGTAGAAACCATAATACTCGAAGCTATAAAAGATATTCCTGGCGTCTTGGAAGACCCCGCACCATTTGTAGGTATTCACAAATTTGACAGCCACAATATTGTTTTGGCCGTAAGGCCCTATGCCGCCAGTGAAGACTACTGGAAAGTGTATTATGAGGCACATCGCCGCATCAAAAAGGCAATGAGCGAAAACAATATCCAGGTTGCTTACTCTGAAGGCATAGAGCTTGGTAAAATTGGCAAATAACCTCTAATACAATAGGGTTACATCGCCTTTAAAAATTTCAATTCGGCCATCAATCATCTCGACCTCAGCGAAGTAGGTAAATACTGCTTCGTTGAGCTCGCGGCCGCGATGCGTGCCATCCCAGCCAACACTAAGATCGTTGGGCTGGAAGTTCTTATTCTCGAATACGATTTCGCCCCAGCGAGAAAAGACGCGCAAAGACTTCACTTCTACCACGCTTTCCGATCTGGCAAATACCGTAAATCGATCATTAGAACCACTATTATCTGGTGAAAATGCATTTGGAATAAATACATCTGCACTTCTATCGACAAATATTCGCAGGCTCGTCGTTGCCAAACAACCGTTCTCGTCCTGAACCAATAACACATATTCCGTTGTCTCAAAAGGTCTTGCAATTGGATCAAGACAGTCGCTACAGCTTAAGGTAGACGTATCGCGCAACCAGTTTATAACAGCCAATGAGCTATCTGGGATGTTGGTCTGTCCAAAAATCGCTAATTCATCTCCTAAGCGAATATTATCGGTAGCCGAACTAACCGATACCACCACTTCTTCTTTTGGCTCGATGACAATTGACTCATCGTATTCACAACCATTAACGTCCTGCACCACAACTTGATAAGCACCCGGTTCCAGATTATTGAAAAAGCCTTGTCCAAAGAAGCTGTCGCCACCATCAATGGAATAAACATAAGGCGAAACACCTTGCTCAACGGAGTCAACCGAAATAGTCGCCGGATCACCAAAACAAAGCGGAGGTGTGATATTCACAACTGCTTCCGGTATAGTTGAAGTAATCGATACTTCATCTGTATTTTCACAACCATTTTCGTTATTGATAACCGTCAAAAGGTAAGTCCCTCCTGTCTCGATATTGGGTCGAAGTGTATTGGAACCAAACACGATGTCGCCATCAAAGGTCGTCCACTCGTACGTATACACAAAACCTTGATCGGAGTCTGTTCCATCCAGGAAATTATCATCAAAACACGACAAAATGAAGTCTTCACCAGCATCTGCTTCTGGAATCGTTACATCTTGTGCGACCAATACTTCTTGAGTAGATTCACAAGAATTATCTTCATTCAGAATAGTCAGAGTATACGTACCTGGCTGATCAATCTCGGCCATCAGCGTATTCACCCCATCGACAATGTTGCCACCATTAGTGGACCAGCTGTAGCTAAATGGTGTTCCTTCACTCGAACCAGAACCATCCAGAATAGTTGATTCGACGGTACAATTCAAAATTTCAGGGTCACCAATCTGAATAACCGGCACTTCAATATCTTGCTCAACCATGATACTTGCGGTAGCTTCACAGAAATTTTGGGTATTCGTTACCAATATTTCGTAAGTGCCTGGTGCATCAATCATCGGCATATTCGAGTTCTCGCCATTCAGGATATTACCTCCGGTAGTCGTCCATTCATAAGCTATATTTTGCCCAGTGCTGGAGTTTGTCGCATCCAGTGAAAACTGCGTATTGGCACAATCGAGTTGCCCAGCCTGCTCAATGATGGCAGCCGGAACGATAGTATCTTGTTGTACGCTTACAATGCTTGAGTTTTCACAGAAATTCTCATTATTCAGGATCGTCAATTCATAGTCCCCTCCTTCTGTCACCGTAGGTGTCGGGCTATCGGCACCGGCAGTTATCTGACCTTCATTAGTAGTCCAAGTGTACTCAAATTCCATTCCGGAACTAGATGCGGTTGCATCCAGCATTTGCGAAAGCAGCGCACAGTTAAGTACCATTGGTGAAGCGACACTAACAATCGGAACTTCGATATCTTGGCTGACATTGGTGGAAACCGTAGTTTCACACCTATTATTCGTATTCACGATCGTCAATTCATAATCGCCTGGTTCACTCACCATTGCCATGAGCGGATCTGCATCGTCAATTGGGTTGCCATCCGGGCTGTTCCAGCTTGCGCTAAATGGATTTCCTTGATCAGATGCAGAAGCATCCAAAACCACATTTTCTACTGCACAATTCAGTTCCTCGGCAGGGACAATCGTTACGATCGGCTGAACGGTATCTTGTTCCACCTGTACCATCATTTCACTAATGCAAGCATTTTCGGTATTCGTAATGGTCAGGCTATACGTTCCGGGTTCATCAACAGTTGGCATTTCGTCAGTCGGATCGGTTACAATATTGCCATCATCACTCACCCAGCTGTAGCTAAATATATTTCCAGTACTGGAACCACCTGTATTCAGTGCGATTTCCGTGGTCTCACAATTCAGTATTTCAGGCATAGCAATACTGATCATCGGGCTGATGGTATCCTGCATCACTTCTACCAATTGGGTGCTATCACAACCATTTTCGGTATTTAAAATCGTGAGCGTATACATACCCGCTTGGTCAATGAGTGCCATCGGACTGTCCTCGCCATCCAGTATCGGGCTATCGCCGGTCCAGCTGTAGCTAAATGCAGGCCCTGTACTGGAAGCAGATGCATCAAGCGACTGTTCGGTAAGCTCACAAGTCAGAATTGCTGGGGCTTGAATAATCACTTCTGGCACTTCAATATCCTGAGTTACGATAACGGTATCTTCTGAAATACATTGATTGGCCGTATTGAGAATGTTCAAAATATAAGTCCCAGGATCACTTACTTCTGGTGTCAGAATATCATTTTGCGAAAGCATATTGCCATCCAAACTTTGCCAGTTGATAGCAAAATCAGCTCCACTGCTGGAAGCAGCACCATCAAGCAGAATGCTTTCTGTCGTGCAATTCAGCTCCGCCGGCGGAGCGATATTTATGGTGGGAACAATAGTATCTTGACTCACACTGACCGTTTGCGTGGAAACGCAAAAATTAGTCGTATTCGTAATGGCCAACGTGTAATCACCTGCTTGATTGACAGATACATTAAGATTGGCTGGGTCACTGATAATTCCATCTCCGGTCCAGCTGTAGCTAAATGACATACCGGTACTCGAAGCAGATGCATCGAGCATGGTTTCCAATGTAACACAGTTTAGTTCTTCTGGGCTGGCGATGGCCACCACGGGCGATACGGTATCTTGTTGTACATTCACCAAACTTCCTGCGTTGCAGCCATTTAACAAGTTATTGATCACCAAGAAATACTGTCCGGGGGCATCAACAGTAGGTGTAGGCGAATTGGCTCCTGCAACTATATTTCCATCCGAAGTACTCCAATTAAACTGAAACTGGAATTCATTACTCGAGTTGGTGGCATCTAGTTGTTGGCTGGTCAAATCGCAATTTAGAATTGCCGGGTTTTCAATATTAACCACCGGAGGTGTAATGTCTTGACTTACATCGACGGTCGTGCTTGCTTCGCAAAGATTTTCCTGGTTGGTAACGGTCAGGGTGTAAGCGCCGGGCGCATCCACCATTACATTTTGATTCGTGGTATTATTGATAATATTGCCTCCATTGGTTGCCCATTGATAGGTAATATTTGAGCCATTACTTGACTGATTGGCATTGAGGTTGATTTGAGTAACATTACAATTGAGTTCGGTTGGTGGCAGAACCGCTGCCGTCGGCAGCTCAATGTCTTGCTCCACTTCTATCATAGCTTCGCTCAAACATCCATTAACATTATTGACCACAGTAATTTCATAAACACCGGGTTGGTCAACTTGAATACTTGCGTTAGATACATCGCTCGTAATATTGCCATCTACACTTTGCCATTGGATACTGTATTGCTGCGTAGTATCAGCGGCAAGATTCTGAACCTGTACCAGATTTATTCCACAGTTCAGCGTATCCGGTGAAGCCAGGTCAATTAATGGCGGTTGAATATCCTGAAAAACTTCTATTGAATCGATTGTTTCACAACCATTGATCGTATTTTGAAGCACTACTTGATAAATGCCAGGCGCGTTGACTTCTGGTTCTGGCGTATCTGCCCCAGCCTGAATACTACCGTTGAGAGTAGACCAGTTGTAGATCGTCTGATTAGCATCCAGAGACGTATTTGCGCCAAGCAAAACCGCGGTGACATCGCAGTAGAGGGAATCGGGCATAGCTATTTGCAAATCCGGTTGTTCAAAATCGGCGGTAACCATTACGGAATCTATTGAAGTACAACCATTTTGGGTATTCGTTAATTCAAGTACATAAGTGCCAATTTCATCAATTTCGGGTTGAGTTGTATTCGATCCGGTAAGAATATTGCCATCGTCGCTAGTCCATTTGTAAACATAATCTGCTCCCTGATCAGAGGCATTACCATTTAGCGAAAGCGAAGGATTAAAACAATTGAGTTGTTGGTCTGCTCCTGCATCTACATTTGGCGGCAGCGTGTCCTGTAAAATCTCAATACTAGCAATTGCCTGGCAATCATTATTGAGATCGGTTACTTGTATAACATAGGTTCCGGGGGCATCAACAGAAGGCGATAGCGTATTCGTACCTCCGGTAAAATTACCATTACTGGTCTGCCATTCGTAGTCAAAATTATTACCTCCGCTTGAGGCCGAGCCTTGTAGCGTGATCATTTGTACATCGCAATTAAGGATATTGGCGGGTGCAATATTAGCACTTGGAATATCTTCATCTTGAATAACTTCTGTACTATCAATAGCGATACAGCCATTGGTGATGTCTTGAACCTGGAGGAAATACGTTCCTGCTTGTGAGGCTTGCGCCAAATTCGAACTCACTCCCGAGAACACATTACCGTTGGGCGTGCTCCAGCTGTAGCTAAAATCGGCACCACCGCTTGAGGCCGTTCCGTCAAGCGCAATCAAAGAATCCGCACAGGTCAGATTCTGAGGCATAGCAATGCTCACAAGTGGCTCTGTAAAATCAGCACTGACTTGTACGGTATCGTAGGCAATACAACCATTATCGGTATTGACAATTTCGAGATAGTAGTCCCCTGCCATGACGATATTCGGACTAAGATCATTCGTCGCAATCAGATTGCCATTTTCGAAAGTCCATTCAATGTTGAAGTTGGCACCTTCATCAGAAGCCGTTCCGTCCAAATTGACATTTGGCTGAAAACAATTGATTACCAGATCATTACCTGCACTTGTGACAGGGGCAATCGTATCTATAAGCACATTCAGGCTCCCCACACGACTACAGCCATTGCTGGTGTCGGTAATTTGCAACGTATAAATACCTGGTTGATCAACATTGACTAAGGTATCGTCTTGAACAGAGACGATATTACCATTGGAAGTACTCCACAAATAAGTAAATTCAGAACCAATACTTGAGCCTGCTGCATTGAGTTGTACGTTAGATTGCACACAATTTAGATCATCGTGCGGGTTGAATGCGATAACAGGCGTTTCCACATTTTCTTCCACATCAACAGAAAGTGTTGATACACAATTATTCTGAAGATTGGTGATTTCCAACTGATAAAGTCCTGGCTCATTGACCAGAGGCATAAGCGAATCGGCTCCGCTCACGATGTTACCATTCATGGTAGTCCATTCATAAGCAAAGGGTGCACCATTCTGATCCGAACCAGTAGCATCAATATTGGTCTGAAGTGTCAAACAATCCAATGTATCTGGTTCGATGATATCAATTACAGGAGCAAGTACATCTTCAAATATGGTAATACTGGCCTCATTAGAGCAATTGTTATTCAAATTAGTAATGGATAAATTGTAAGTACCAGGCGCATCGATGCTAACGGCCAAGTTATCAGTGGCAGAAGCAAAATTTCCATCTGGAGTACTCCAACTAAAATCAAAGTCATTGCCAGAACTAGAGGAAGTTGCATCGATCAGCAATTGCTGAATCGTACAATTAAGTGAATCATCCGCAATCAAACTAATGACAGGTACATCACTATCCTGTCCGATAAAAACGCTATCAATAGCAGAACAGCCGTTTTCCTGATTCAAGACTTCGAGATAATAAAATCCGGAAGCATCTACATCGATCTGATCCGTATTGGGGTTGGTAATTATATTTCCGTTATTGGTCGTCCAACTAAAATCTGGCATAGAAACATTAGACGCCATTCCTTCCAAAGTCAAAAAGTCATCTTCACATTCAATTACCTGAGGGCCACCTGCATCTACGACTGGAACGACAAAGTCTTCTATCACAACAACCGTTGCACTATCCTGACAACCATTTGTAGTATTGGTAATTACAAGTGTATAAGTACCACTTAAATCTATCGTAGGCAGGAGGGTATCGTCACCTGAAATAATTTGACCATCCGGTGTCGTCCATTGGTATTCAAATTCATTGCCCATATCAGAGCCACTGGCATCAATCTGAATCGTTTCATTATAACAATTGAGCGTGCCTGGAGCGGTTATATTTACAATAGGTAAGTCAATTGTAGTTGTTACTGTAACATCAGTTATTTCGGTACAACCATTTTCGGTATTGGTAACCACTAAGGTATACGTACCTTCTGCACCAACGGTCGGGCTATCTGTATTGGCCCCACTAATAATCTGACCGTCGAGGGTCGTCCACTCGTAGGTAAAATTATTCCCCTGAGAAGACTCCGAACCGTCAATGACAAGCGTTGAAGTACCACAGTTTAGATTTCCCGGCACATTTGCAACAGCAAAAGGCGGGGTTACATCTCCAAATACTTCCACGGTAATCTCATCTGTACAGCTGGTAATATTATCAACGACAACCAGGGTGTAAAGTCCCGGTGCGCCAACTGTTGGAGATAAAGTTGTTTCGCCATCCAAGATAACCCCATCATTCGTTGTCCACAAATAGGTAATCCCTGCGCCTGCAGATGAACCAAAGCCGCTGAGTACAACAAAACCCGGATCACAAGTAATGGTAGCATTGGTAGCTTGAGCAGAAGGTGGAAATTCTTCAAATACCTCTACGGATACTTCTTCGGTGCAAATACCTCCAAATCCATCATCATAAATCACAGTAAAAGTGTAAGTTCCTGGAAATAGGATTTCGGCTGTTTGTGAGTTTGCACCAGATAAAATTAAACCGTCGAATGTGCTCCATTGATAAGAAATGAATGGACCATTTTCAGAAGAATTACCAGTGATAAAGATAGAACTACCATCGCACGGAAGTGAGGCAGGTGGATTAATACTGACCTGAATCGGATTAATCAAAACAGTAACTTCATCCATTTCACTACAATTGCCATCTGTATCCGTTAATGTAAGCACATAAGTACCTGGAGCATTCACGGTAGGTGTTAGCGTATTGGCACCAGAAACAATATTTCCATTAAAAGTAGACCATTCAAAAACATACGAAGGCTCAATATCAGAGCCCGTACCATCCAAAATTATGCTTGCTCCGGCGCAGGGTATGGTCACATCTATACCCGCATCCACATTAATTGGAGGTGGCAGGACGGGGCAAATTGTTTGATTATTAAAAGAAGCCCCGGTCGAAGCTGAATAGCCCCAAAAAGGCATGGTATTTCCACCAAAACAATTATTTATGATGTCGTACATGCCACTGGTGACCAGATTGCCATCAAATACAATGGTATAGGTCATAGATACCGGATCCCAACTAAAGGTAATCGTGTGATCCTGACCATCCTCAATATTTGGCAAAGCAAAAGGCCCATTAATAGGATTGTCGATATCACCATTAATACTAATGGCACAGTGGTCAGCAGCAATATCATTAACGCCAGGGCCATTGTCCCAGGTATCAAACTCTACAATGAAGGAATTTGGGATACCATTGGCCCCAATACCCCCACCTGAGATTCCGCAGGTAGCCGTTGAATTGGCCTGATAAATCAGGCAAATTCCATCTGCCCCATTGGCATCGATATTACCAAAATTGGCCGTCATCGTATGCGTAAAAGGCATAGAAAAATCAACAGGATTGGCCACCCATGCACAGCCTTGTTGGGAGGTAGATGTACCAGTCAGTTGTATACACTGCCCCAAATCCTGGGCCGTACCAGTGGTAACGAAGGTATCGTTACAGTCCAATTGGGCATACAAGCCAGCACTAATGCTGAAAAACAATAGAGTGTAAATGATCCTCATAGGAAATCTTTTCTTTTGCGGTATAGTTTTAAAATTTGCCTAAAGCAATGGCATTTGGGGGGTTACCATTCTGAGTAGCTAAACAAGAAAATCAGGCTAAACAGCAGGCATATTTTATTTGGTGAGGAGAGAGAACGGAAAATAAAAGACTATATTAAAAAAATGTGAACGAAAAGTAAAATAAATATACGGTACCTGCAATCTTTTTACTTTCAGATTTCGTTAATTATACGTACTTTGAAAGCAATTACCAAATGAAACTTCCCAAAAGCTGTAAGAAGTAACTAAACGTATGTTAGTTAGTTACCCCTACCAAATGAAAGATACAGGCCAAACATGTATTAGCTGCCTGATAGTTAACAAAAACCAAAAAAAATTGAACGCGAAGCAACCAAATTGAACGCTTCTTCGTTCATTCAACGAACAATCGAAAACAATCGGACATATGGTAACTCAAGTAAGAGCAACAAATGCATCTACTGAGGAGCGTATTATTAGTATGATCAGTTGGTCACTAAACGTTCCTTCTCAGAAAATCTATCCTTACACGAATCTTCAGGATGATCTCAATTTAGACAAGATTGACTTAATGATTCTAATTGCGGAATTGGAAAATAAATTCAACATTTATCTATCCAAGGAACAAGCAGATTCTATCGAGACCGTAGCAGACGCTGCTTTCTTCTTCTCTAGGTCAATGGCTGCATAAGCAAAAAAAGGGTAAAGCTTTCACTTTACCCTTTTTAACATTTAAACAGCTCAATTTTGATGTTTGTAAAGGTGCCCAATTATAGTCTTTGGCTTAGTAATTGACGTGCCCTAGTTTTATCGCCAAAAAATTGAGATTATTGAGGTCTGTGTTATTGGTATTGACGACTTCTATCGTGCTTGCCTGTTGATATTCGCTCAAAGGCTCATTGCTATTGAATTGGTAGTCGTGGTCAAGAAGTGTCCAAGATTTTCCAGTTGGAAAATCTTCGATCATATTCAAAATGACCATTCGCATATATATAATATCCTGAAGGCTAACAGTTCCATCCTCATTTACATCTCCTGCAAAATATTGGTACGGATTTGTTAGTGGTTGAAGACCAAGTATATGCTTCACCAACAATACCATATCAAATGTACTTACCTCTTCCAAAACCGCTCCTCCACCCGAAGCTCGTAGCCGATACATTTGCCCCTGAGCTAAATTGACGTTACTAAACTGATAAGAATTGTTATTGGTAGTCGTACTGGCAACAATATTGCCATTGGCATCCACTAACTCTACCGTAACATTTTGTACGACCGGAATACTGATATCGCTCGAAATAATTTGCCCAGAAAGGCTGATCTGAGCAGTCGCCCCCAAGCAGAAGAATAGTGCTGAAAATACAAGTGTCAAGTATTTCATAATTATTTTTTTTTGATAAGAGAAATTTGGAAAAGGCCTGCGAGGAAGATTTCCCCACAGGCATAACGACGTTCATGGGATTAGTCCATCCCTTGCTTAACGATTCTTTTGTGAAGGACGCCTTTATCTGTCTGAACTTTCAGCAGATATACCCCTCCGGCTAATCCTCCCAAAGAGAGCACGCGGGCATTCGATACACTCAGCGGTACCTGCTGCCCATCTAGTTGATACAGTTCAATATTTATAATCTCAAGTTGTTCGGAATCTATATTTAGTTGATTATTTGTTGGGTTTGGATAGACAGCTACCATCTCCTCCAACCAGTTTTGTTGGGTATTATTGATCACATCAATCACTACCGTAGTTTCTTTTGGCGTGACCGGAATTTCTTCTTCCCCAAAATTGATGACCTTAATATCTACGATATCGAAGCTTACTGGATAATAGGTACTTCGTAAAATTACATCTTCTATAGTTAGGTGTAGCGTACCAATCTGACCACTTCCACTTACATTAATACCATCGGTCTTGGTTAGTGCCACATCAATCCGTCCTTGCGCATGGAAGTCCATATACAAGCCCAACAGATTATCGTCAATCATTCCAACCCATGACTCTGTAAAACTGGCAAAAGCACTTTCCGGAACAACCACTTCCGGATCATAAAGAATGGAAAATGCTACTCCATAGATATTATCTGCCGGGAAATCTTCATCGCCCATGATGATCGGAAATTCAACCATAGCACCTGGCAAAACAGTATCCGGTAAGATGAAAATTGGTGGTGATTCCAGCAGATTGTTTTGCGTGTCCGCAAATTCTTCTTCACTACCTCCATCCCAGAAGTTGGTTTCTTCGCCATAGTTGTCCAAAATCGCATTGGCATCAACTGCATCAATAATGCCGTCGCCATTACAGTCTGCATTTTTAAAGTTGATCCCTGTCAGCGGAGTACTCGTATCCCAGTCAGCAGCAGGCTGGCCAACCCAATCGGTAGTCGGTGAAGTTCTGGCAGGCCCTACCTGCCCATAACCTAGTCCAATGTTCAACAAATCAACATTTGTCACCAGCTCACTATTATCGGTATCTCCTGGCCAGACATTTTCTAATACCGTTACATTACCATCGGTTACAGAGAATACGAGCTCTTCATTTGACAAATCTGTAAATTCAATAGGTGTCGGGGTATTGCCGAAGGCAATATTACTCATGCTTCCTTCTGCACCTACAATGTCAAAGCAAATTTCGTAAAGCACATCTTCAGGGCTTAGAGTAATACCTTGCAAAGAAACATCTACCCATGCCGTTGTCAGTGTACCCGGATTAATATTCGCGATATTACTAGAATTGAAAGAAGTCAGGGCAACCGGTGTCATTGACTGGTATTCCAGCACGGATGGGTCATAATTCAGCGTATATTGCATGCTGAGAATATCCTCAAATTGCTCCGCAATCACAGGTACACATACTTGGCCACCAACTTCGCCTGTTTCATTTCCAACCCGAATCATGACCTCGCCATCTCCTCCAATATTTCCACAATCACAAGCACTATTGACATTGAAGAATTCTTCTACCGTGCCTTCGGCATCGGTAACCGTCAGATTATAGCTTGCTCCTGGACACAAATACGTGATGGTACTCATTGAATCGTCAACAGCAAACTGCCCATCACTCCAGGTAAATTCATACGGTGCTACCCCACCGGAAAATACCGTGAAGGTTAGCTCAGCTTCTATGTTACCCGATTGATAAACGGTCGTTTCGCAACTTGCTCCGGTTACAAAGCCGGTATTAGTACTTCCACAATCTACTTGTAGATTATCTGCTTCGTAAGTCAGCCCATTGGCATCTGTTACGGTCAAGCCAAATGTCGCATTCGCATCATTTAGCGTAAGCTCAGCCAGAAAATCCGTTGTATCAACTTCACCAGTACTCCATTCAAATACAAATGGTGCCGTACCATTCCAGGATATTGAAGAGACGGTAACGATCACAGAACCATCGCCAAAAAACTGGCATTCGTAAGAGACTCCAACGATTAATTCATCATCACCGTTGACCGTCACGCTACCGTTATTGTAAGTGAAGTCAATGGTTTCGTTATTATTATCAATAAATTGTACCGGAGTGGGAGTATTTGAAATATTGACAGCACTGGAACCGCCTGCTAAGGCTTCGTAACAAACGGTAAAGAGTACATCGCCATCATTTAGGCTTTGACCAACTAACATTTGATCAATCCAAGAATAGGATAACTGACCGTTTTCAACCAAGCCATTTATACCAAAGTTGATATCACCCGGTAGGTTGGGACTAGTTGTTATACTTGAAAAGTCAAGAAGTGCAGCATTCCACGAAAGTGAGCCCTGAAACCCTATAATTCCTTCAAATTGCTCCACGGTGATATCCACACACACATTTTCGCCTACATTTGCGGTAACGCTCTCCACATTCAGCGTCAAGTCTTCATTACCAGACTGTTCGCAAGGCGGTACAAGGTTATCGTATACTCGTTCGCAGCCATTTTGATCAGTGATCGTCACTGCGTAAACAGACCCTGCCCCAACATAAATACTACCTATACCGTTATCGCTGGTCTCGGTTTCGCCATTGCTCCACTCGAAAGTGTAAGGAGGAACACCGCCAGCCCAAACAATGGTGGAGATAGTCACCATGGTAGTGTCGTCAAAAAATTCACAGGCATAAGAAGTAGCGGTGATGAAATCCTCTTCTTCTAATAGGTAATTCTCAATAACAGTACATCCACTTAAAGTGTTAGTAATGGTAACCGAATAATTTCCTGAAGTCAGGCCATTAATAGCAGGCGCACTTGCGCCATTATTCCAAAGGAATGTAAAGTCTTCAACGTTTCCATTTGGCGTAAGCCAAATAATCCCGTCATTGCCATTCGGACAAGTCGGTCGCTCAATAAGCACATCCGCAATCAAATCTGCTTCAATTTCTGCTTTTACTTCAACCATACCGCTTACGGTTGCGCCAGATGCATCTGTAATATTCAAGGTATAAAACCCAGGTTCTGAAACGATTACATCGCCTCCATTGCTGAGTACATTTCCATTTGGTGAAAACCAAAGAAAATCATAAGGAAGTGTTCCACCTGAGACATTGGCGGTAATTGCAGCCTCCGCACTCAGGCAAGAAAGTGGGCCGGAAGCGCACAACTGGTCAAGACGAAGTAGTGGCTCACTGCTTTCACTAGTTACCTGCCCGCCCGTAAAAGAAGCAGAGACTTCTTCTAAATCTGTATCGAGAACTTCTATGGCAGTTGGACTAGTCGAAAAAGTAATTTCGGAAGTCCCACCAAACATATTGAAGCAGATGGAAAAAAGCACTGCTCCATCGGTTAGTGTTTGGCCTTGAATAGTAGCATCCAGCCAAGAGACCGAAAGCTGATTAGGGTCAAGGCCGCCATCAGGCGTACCAAACTGATTGGCTGTCAGCCCAATATCTGTATTTAGGTTTTGAAGTGATTCGAATTCAAGGACAGAAGCGTCCCAGTTAATCGAATATTGAAAGCCCACCAAATCTTCAAAATTATTGGTGGTCACATCTATACAAACCTGCTGCCCCGAAGGAGCTTCCGCAGAATGAATGTCAAAACTCAAACAATCCTGTGCCCAGGAAGTCATCGTCAATAAACAAAGTAGAATAGTTAAACTTAGGGTCGAAATCTTTTGATTCATAGGAATTCGCATTTTTCGGAATTACAATTTGTGATCAATACAATCATGCAGCAGACTGAGTGTTCATGGGTATTTTGACTCAGTTTTCCTTTGCATATTACAAATGTAGCCCTAAAGTCCTTCCTCTTAAAGTACATTTTTTTAATTTTATAGATAAATCAA
>JALEHC010000540.1 GCA_022763215.1 Saprospiraceae bacterium | reverse complement strand
GGAATCAAGTAGTAAAAACTGGCTATTAGTAAAGCCGGTAACCAGACGAGTGGATGTAAAGCTTGTTTGATCATTTGTGTATTTTAGGGAAATCACTTTAATATCATTAATCCGTCCATTAATATCAAATCATTATGAGACAGGTAAGTGCCGATCAGTTGGAAAAATTGCTGGATTATCCGAGCATAATTGATGCATTAGAAGAAGCTTTTTGTGAAGATTACACGGTGCCACCTCGCCACCATCACGATTTTCCAAATCCACCCTTGCAAACAGACTCGACGCTTCTGCTCATGCCAGCATGGGAAAATTCGGGTTTACTTGGCGTAAAACTAATCGTTGCGTCTCCTGAAAATGGCCAGTTTGGTCTGCCTGCTATTCAGGGGCTATACTTTTTATTTGAGAAAAAGACAGGAACGCCAATTGCTCAGCTTGAAGCAAAAACGCTGACGGGCATTCGTACGGCTGCTGCTTCCGCATTGGCGAGCCGTTATCTTTCCCGTCCGAATAGTGAACGGCTGCTAATGGTGGGTACTGGCGCATTAGCGCCTCGACTGATTGAAGCGCACGCTGCGGTGCGTCCTATTCGTGAAGTGGTGGTCTGGGGGCGCAATCCGGAGAAAGCTACCGCTGTCGCGGAAAATGTACAGCTACCAGGCGTGGAAATACGCCCTGAAAAAGATTTAGCGAAAGCGATACCACAGGCAGACATTATTTCGGTGGCAACCTTGAGTAAAGAACCATTAATCAATGGAAAATACCTACAAGCAGGTCAACACTTAGATTTGGTGGGGTCTTTCAAACCGGATATGCGCGAAGCAGATGATGAGGTAGTCAAAAGAGCGGTGTTGTATGCAGATGTGAGAGCGATGGCAAGCAAAGAAAGTGGAGACTTAGCCATTCCTCTGGCAAACGGACTTATACAAATGAAAGATATAAAAGCCGATTTATTTGAAATGTGTCAAAAAATCCAAGTTGGAAGACAACAGGAATCTGATATCACCTGTTTCAAATCAGTTGGTCATGCACTGGAAGATTTGGCCGCAGCCAAATTAGCGTATCAGCGCCTAGGCTAACGATTTTTTTTATTTTTGCGGCATTCATGAAGAATGATCAAAAAATCCAATAATGAGTAACCTACAACAACTAATTGAATCAGCATATGATAATCGGGAGTTGCTTCAGCAACCCGAAACACAAGCAGCCGTACGTGAAGTGCTGGAAAAGCTGGATAAAGGCGAAGTGCGGGTCGCTGAACCACAGGATGGTGGCAGCTGGAAAACCCATGAGTGGATCAAAAAGGCGGTTTTGCTTTATTTTCCGATTCAACAGATGAAAACTATTGAAGTAGGGGCTTTTGAGTTTCATGATAAAATTCCATTAAAAAGAGATTATGCTGCGCAAGGTGTCAGAGTCGTTCCGCATGCAATTGCACGCTATGGCGCATTTCTTGAAAAAGGGGTCGTTATGATGCCAAGCTATGTCAATATTGGTGCGTGGGTTGGTAGTGGAACGATGGTAGATACTTGGGCAACGGTTGGTTCTTGTGCCCAAATTGGCCGCAATGTGCACTTGAGCGGCGGTGTAGGTATCGGCGGTGTATTGGAGCCACCTCAAGCAACACCGACCATCATCGAAGATGACTGTTTTATCGGTTCTCGTTGTATTGTAGTGGAAGGAGTGCATATTGAAAAAGAAGCAGTCTTAGGTGCGAATGTGGTCCTGACACAATCTACTCGTATTATAGATGTTACCGGTTCAGAGCCAGTTACGCATAAAGGAAGAGTACCTGCGCGTTCGGTTGTGATTCCGGGTACTTATACCAAGTCTTTCCCAGCAGGTGATTATCAAGTCGCTTGTGCTTTGATCATTGGGAAGCGTAAAGAAAGTACAGATAAGAAAGTATCGCTAAACAGTACCCTTCGGGAATTTAATGTAGCAGTATAGTGTTCAAAAAGTGGTTTCAACAATTTTTTCAACAAGCGGAAACAGAACCTGATCCGATGAAATATCTGATTGTAGGACTAGGAAATATTGGTGCCAAGTACGATAATACGCGCCACAATGTTGGTTTTGATGTAGTAGATCATCTGGCAAAAGAATTTGATGCCGAGTGGAAAGTCGATAACCTTGGCTCGGTGGCTGAATTCAAACACAAAGGCCGGACTTTTGTCTTGCTCAAGCCATCTACATACATGAACCTGAGTGGCAAATCTGTTCGTTATTGGTTACAAAAACAAAAAATTCAAAAGTCAAACCTCTTGGTTATTTTGGATGATTTGAATCTGGACTTCGGTAAGCAACGCTTACGCGGAAAAGGAAGTGATGGAGGCCACAATGGCCTGAAAGATATTGACCGCATGATAGGCGGAAATAATTACGCTCGGCTGCGGTTTGGTATCGGCAATGATTACTCCAAGGGCAAGCAGGTTGATTTTGTATTGGGCGAGTGGTCAAGTGAAGAACAAGATCAACTTGGTGATTTAGTCAAGTATGCAGCAGATACCGCCAAAAGTTTTGGTACAATTGGTTTGCAGCATACCATGAACAAATTTAACAAAAAATAAGATCGAGTTTATTCGATACTATCTGGCAAGAGAGGTGCAATTGGCAACGAATCAATAACGGTTTTTATTTCCGGTTTGACGGGCTTGACCGGGCGTTGAGGTTTGCCAAGGGTGTCTCTCTTTCTTCGTGCATCCTGTAAAAGAATAGAATCGACAATCAGGTTGGCTTCTTCGTAAATTTCTTCCAGACAACGTTCTTTTCTTCCCTTTATATAAAGAGCTACCTTCGCTTCATATGACTCCTGTATAGCCGCTTGAATCGCTGCTTCATCCCGCTCGTCTGCACCACAATGGCTTAATCCGGCAAAGAGGCATACTAGTAATATGGCTTGGATAATTTTCATCAGATAATCAGGCTTAGTTTTCTGGTTTTGGGATGCGCTTACGGAGTTCGACTTCCGTGGCTTTACGTTCTGCCAAAATAGAGTCAACCGCCCACTTCAAGAATTGATCATGGTTCTGAATACAGTAAGAATCCAGGGATGTACGAAGACTATCTATGCTTCGCTTGTATAGGGTATCTACTTTGATGCGTTCTCGGGAGGTAAGTCGAAAACGCGTTTCCTCATCTCCGCCGCAGGCAGAATATAGGAAAAAGAATAGGAGGAGACAGAGACCAGTGATCCAACGTAGGTGCTTAACGCTCTGCATTGACATCAATAATTTTCTTACGCAATTCAAAGTTTTTACCAAGGTATACTTTTCTAACCATTTCATCGGCTGCGAGTTCTTCGGCAGTACCTGCTTTCAGAATATTACCTTCAAACATCAGGTAGGCACGGTCGGTAATCGACAGCGTTTCCTGTACATTGTGGTCGGTAATCAGGATTCCGATATTTTTGGTTTTAAGTTTGGCCACAATGTACTGAATATCTTCCACTGCAATTGGGTCAATACCAGCAAAAGGTTCATCAAGCAGAATAAACTTGGGGTCTGTGGCCAATGCTCTTGCAATTTCAGTACGGCGGCGTTCGCCACCCGACAAGGTATCACCACGGCTTTTACGTACTTTATGAAGGCCGAATTCATCGAGCAGATTTTCCAGTCGTTCTTTTTGTTCGGAGCGCTTTAGTTTAGTCATTTCCAAAACGGCCATGATGTTGTCTTCCACGCTTAGTTTGCGAAATACGGAAGGTTCTTGTGGCAAGTAACCGATGCCGCGCTGTGCTCGTTTGTACATGGGCAGTTCGGTGATGTCATCATCATTGAGGTATACTCGGCCTTCATTCGGTTGGATAAAACCAACAGTCATGTAAAAGGTCGTTGTTTTTCCGGCTCCGTTTGGTCCTAAAAGACCAACGATCTCACCCTGATGTACATTAAGAGAAACTCCTTTAACCACTTTTCTGCGGCCGTATAATTTGACTAGATTTTCACTGCGCAAAATCATAAGTAGCGTCGTTTTTTGGTGCTGCGGTTATGCTTTATTTCCACTGCGGTCATTCCAATAGAAAAAAGCAAAAGCAGCTAAAATGAACAAACTGGCACCGTTAGTGCCAAAAAGAATGCCATGTGGCTCTCCATTGATGAAAAATGCTCCGTGCTTAAAGCGAAACTGCCATTCTGCGGCTTGCCAGTCATTTGCCGCTAAGGCAAAACAAAAGGATACCACATTAACAAGCAGTAAGAGCAAAAGTGCTAGACCTAATGCTTTGAGTATAGACTTTAATCTGGGATCCATGCGGCGCAATTTTAATCGATATATTCAATCTTTCGCAAGAAGCGAAAGCCTAAGGTCAGTTCTATGGTGGTGTTAACAATTTGACGTTCACGAATGGTGATCAAGCTATTCGTACCATTTGGGTTCGGGTTGGCCACATTCGGAATCTCTGGCTGTAAATACTGACGCGAAAAATCAGGGTTTACTGTTAATTCGACTAGTGTACTTACAAATTCTGAAATCCCAAACTCCAATCCACCACCTACGGTAACTCCATAATTCCACTTTTGTACAAATTCGTCGAGTGGATACAAAATAGCATATTGGCTTTCGTCATCGATATTATCAGGTCGCAATTGAGTACTTACGGTATAATCTCCTCTGATACCCAGCAAATAATAAGCTTGTGCTGCCCCAAATGGAAACTTTTGTTTCCCACCAAGAGTAAGTGAAACATTACGGAATTCGAAGGGCGTTTCGCGAGAAGGTACATCGATTAATGCCCCTGAAGTAGAGCGAAAAGTCGTGGCAAAGGTACGAATTGCACTACCTTTTACGTGATAGCCCAATTGAGCGAAAATAGAGAAAGGCTCTTCTTCATCAGCAGATTCTACTGAAAGAATCCCGTGATAACGATAAAGTGGATCGCGCTGGAAAGAGTTATCCCATTGCTGGAATCCGACGGTAAGTCCGCCTTTAACGCCTATGGCATAGCTTTGAGCGTCTGTGATGATGCATGCAAAAAGTAAAGCGAGTGTAAAGAGTAAGCGTTTCATCTTGTTGTCTTGTTTTGTATGTGGGTTTGCCGGAGCAAACCGGTCGGCTATTTTCTGAATGTCGTATAAATACACAAAAGTGGCACTTTTTCGAGAAAAAACACCACTTTTGTCGCTTCGTTTTTACTTGACCCGGAGCTTCATTCCTCTTCGGATATTACTGCCATCCAGTTTGTTGAGGTCGCGGACTTCCTCTACCGTTGTTCGGTGCTTTAGTGCAATGCTCCAGAGTGTATCCCCTTTCTGCACCACATAGTAGGTTGCTCCTTCTTCCAGTTCATCGGTGGCAGCTGTTGTCTCTTCATTTTGTGGCTCTGTTTCGACCTTTGTCGTTTCTTTTTTCGCCGGAGTCTCCTTTTCTGGTGCAGTCACTTTTTCCTCGTAATGGTCTTTTGACTCAACGATAGGTACCTTTGTAGATGGTTTTTTATCCTTTTTCGGTGCTTCCACTTTATTGAGGTCGATGGCATCCTCGGTATCCATGTCAAGTAAGGTATCCTTGTCCTTTTCCCTTTCGGGAGATTCGTCACTGGCTTGTTGCTTTTCCTTTTTGTCGTTGCTCACGAGTACCGGTGCCGGAGGCGTGGTTTCTTTCTTCTTCTTGGTAGTTACGATTTCTTCCTCTGCTCTCAAGGTCGGTGTTTCGCGTAGCTTGCGGCCTCTTAGTTTGATTTTTACGCCAAGTGCTGGTTCTTCGCCCCGCTTCATGCGGTTGCGACGAAGTAATTTGGATAAGCGCAAATCGTATTTTTCGGCAATGTCTTCCATACTTTCGCCTTCTTCTACAAAGTGCCATTCGCGGCGGCCATTATCGACCTTGTCAAGGCGACGGTTTTCGGCTTTTGCCTGAGCGTCTTTATTGGCGCGGTCAATAATTTCTTCCTCTGCTTTTACCGGAATAAGTACATCCAGGAAGCCATTATCCGTTTTGCCAGCGACTTCTGTTTTCGGATCGTCCGCTTTTTTATCTTTTGGTTTAGCGGAAGCTACGACATCCTCTGCCGACATCTTATCGTATTCGTACAATTTGTAGCGTTCGATGAGGCTGATAAGTTTTTTATCATAGGTTTTGCTGGTAGCATAGCCCGCTTTTTTCAGCCCTTTTGCCCATTTTTTGTAATTCTTGTTTTTGATTTTGAAGAGGAATCCATAGCGGTATTCCTTTTTCGGATTCATCAAAAAGTCAGAATGAGCCACAAAGCTCTCTTCCGGATCTTCGTATACGCGGAAGCAGGAGTGCAACAAAGTACCATTGTTGTCGTAATCATCATCTTTGATGAAATAAGATCGGCCAGTCCAGTCGCCACCACATTTGATACCAAAGTGATTATTACTTTCGGATGCCAGTTCGCTGGTACCTGCTTGTGATTCCAGCAGCGCTTGGGCCAGTTTGATACTAGCCGGAATACCGGTGCGGTCCATTTCCTTAATGGCGATATCCTTGAACAGATCGATGTATTCCCGGTGCAGCTCGTCTTGCGCGCTGAGCGAGATGGTACTCAGAAGTACCAGGACGGAGAAAAAAAATCTAGCTTGCATGACAAATCGGATTTTCATGGGACAAAGTCTATAATTCTAAAATACAAATGATAAACGACAAATGTCTAACCTAAAATGCTGTAAAAGCGATCCTTATCATTTATTTAACGGGCTTAACGTTTTGTTCAGGCCTTGGTGATAACGTATGCATGGGACGGACGACCGAACACACATGCTACGGATGAGTGGCTTGAAAGTTCACTGGAGGGTTGCACGTTTGATTTGTATTTGGCGAAAGCCAAACAGCATTAGTAAAACAGTGCAAATAAGAAAGTCATCACTGTAAAAATGAATCCTACCATAAAGATATTATAAGAAATGGATAAAAACTTATATTTTTTTTCCAAAACCTTTCCGAGGTAGTACAAATCGCGGGTCATATTGCCGTACATCAGTTCGCTGTCGCGAAAAACGGCATCCATTGCTTCTTCAAACTGGTCGAGTTTCACTTGCGTGAAATTTCCAAAAAAGATGATATTTTTTTGCAGTTCCGTTCGATCTGTTTGAGCATTGTTGAGGCTCGTTACCTTGGGGCGGGCCGAAAGCACCGCAAAAATAAGCGAAGCTAGGCCGGTGACGAGAAAAATAACGACCGGAAGTAGCACCCGAGGCTGGGTTTCGCCGATATTTCGGTAAGAGAGGAAGGTGATGAGTACACTTATCAGGATAGTGTTGACACTAATCATGATATTGGCCTTATTATCGGCGATGGCACTCAGATTGATATGATTGCGATAATTGGCGCGGAAAAAAGTCTGAACCGCTCTAACCGGGAGCTTTTTTTCCAGGTCGCGATAAAGTCTTTTATCTTCTGAATCCTCTTCGAATGTTTGATTATTGTCGAGTTTGGCGACTTGTTGACGCAAGTCCAGAATTTGTTGAGCCAGTTTTTGTTCGTGTTTTGTTTTAGCAGCATGCGTATAGAAGCGCACATTCATGAGCCTTTGCAGTTGGAGCTGCGCCCATTCCTGTTTAGAAAATCGCTGATTATTGATTAATTCCCATTCGAGGTGGCGAAGTGGGCTACGAAGGTCGAATTCTGAAAGAAAGTGGGTAATATTATAGGCGTCAGAAAGAATTTTAGACAAAGAGCTCACACAAGGTGCTTCACGTAAAACCGTTTGAATAGCATCCGTAATTTGTTCGATTCGGTTGGGGGCGTGTTGTCGCGACTGTAAGAATTGGCGACAGAGCCGAATACTTTGAGGAGCCGGTTGTTCGTAGTCCATCAGGAAGCCGGATTGCAAAAACCATGCGGCGAGCAATACATCCGTTTGATTAGCGGAGCTAATTTTTGTATTGGCCAAGATTAGTTTGGCGTTATTAACAATTTCGGTGGTTTGCAAATAGTTATGATAGACCAAGCGGGTATCATCCTGCTGGTTAAAGCGTTGGAGAATGAAGGCATGAGCCTGGGCGAGAATACCCGGCTGTTCAGGCGTAGTTGAGGTCTTTTGTGGTTGATCTTGCATGCCGAAAAATAAAATTTAGGCTTTCAACTGACCAAAGGTAGTGTAAAAATTAGGTATATGCAGTTGAAAAAGCTTGAATTATAATATCTTTATGGCGCTTATTCTCCATTGGTTCACAACATTTCCACATATCCTTCACAGGAGGAAGGGAGTCGAACCGCTACCCTGTCTGCCTGTTTTTAAAACGCCACTTTATTGTCAATTCCGGATATAGGAACTAAAATCCGGGCAATTTACATATTGAATAGGACGCAATAAATTAGCTATCGATAGTTTCAATAGACAAAATTCTAATTTGCTGCGCAACCGAATTAAGAATCGCACTAAATTCATTTTATGAGAAATTATGCTGTTTTATTTTTAGCTGCTTTGTTGATCTTTACGGCTTGTTCGCAAGTGCAGGAGATTACAGAAGCTGATGGTATTACTTACGAAGCAGAGTATGCCATGCCTATTTTGGATTCGAAAGTGTCGATGGGCGATTTGCTCGAACGATTTGAGGAAAACTCCGTTTTGCTGATCGATCCAGATGGATTGATTCGCTTTAAGTATAGTGGAGATGTATTGTCAAAAACCAGTGAGGATGTATTTGAAGCTATTAATGCGACTTTGAATTCCTTGCCTGAAATTCCGATTATTTTTAATCCGCAGCCACTGCCATTTTCTCAGCCAGACGGGCTTGAAATTGATCAATTGGATTGCAAACGAGGAGACATTTATTTCGGTGCATTTAATGACTTGAGTTTTCCAGTCGAATTTACCCTTTTTGTTCCGGAAGCTACTCAAAATGGCGAAATGCTGCGCATTACCGTACCCATTCAGCCCGGTGAGCAGGTCGATTTCAGAGAAGACCCTTTCTCTTTTGCAGGTTATCGTTTGGTGCCAAGTGGAGGTATCGTAAATGTGGGGTATGAATTGAAAGACATGGATGGCAATGAGGTAAGTTTTGTGGGAAGTATTCCTTTTGTCGGATTTGACAACTTGGAGTTTTCTTATGCAGAAGGCTACCTTGGACGCACCGAATATGTAGGTGGACGCGACACCATTGAGATCGACTTTTTTGATAACTGGATACGAGGTGATGTATACTTTGAAGATCCGATTATTACCTTCAATTTTGAAAATTCATTTGGAATTCCTACCAAATCTATTGTCAATGTATTTGACATTTTCACAGTAGACGGAGAAGTACTACCATTGGAAAGTATGTTTTTGGATGAAGGTATTGACTTCCCTTATCCTGAATTGGATGAAGTAGGCGAAATTAAGACCAAAGAATTTGTCTTCAACAAAACCAACTCTAATATCGATGTGGTGCTAGGTGCTGGCCCGGTAGCGATTGACTATGATGTAAATGCAGATACTAATCCGGAGGAAGACACCAGTATTCGTGGCTTTATTACGGATAGTAGCTACTACAAAGTACAGGTAGATGTGGAATTGCCGATGTATGGCAATGCAATTGATTTTGTGACAACAGATACTTTTGAATTAGACTTGGATGATTTCAAAGATGTAAATTATGCTGAATTCAAGATTCACACAGAAAATAATTTGCCATTGAATGTAGATATTCAAGGATACTTTTTGGATGAAAATCGCATGGTATTGGACTCTATGTTAGATGGCCGCGAGCGCGTAGTCATGGGAGCACCCGTAGACAGTGATGGTAATGTAAAAAGCACGGCAATTGAAGAGACCTTTTCTCTATTTGAAGATGCGCGTTTTGATAAAATTCGCGTAGCGAAAGAAGTGTTGTTGTTTGTTTCGTTTTCGACAACTACCGAGGGCGAGCAATCGGTTCGTATAAAATCAGACCAAGATGTGCGGGTGCGCATGGGTGCTAAATTTGGCGTAAGCAACGAATAGAAAAAAATCAATCGTTCGTGCAAAACCAAATTTTTCAATCACAAAAAACAATTAAATGAATAATAAGTCATTGCTGATCATTTTTTGTTGCAGCTTCTTCTTTTTAAATCTACAAGCACAATCTGAATTAGGAACCCACCTGATGCGTGGAATGTGGCAAGCTAACCGAACCAACCCGGCTTTGCTGCCTAGTCATGTCATTACAATTGGTGCCGGAGGTGCCTATACTAATTTGCAAATTGCCAACCTGACGTATAACGATATCATTACAGAAAGGACAGATGGGACGAATGTCATTGACATCGACAAAGCGATAGAATTGATGGGCGATAATAATTTTGTCCGCGAAAGCTTTGACATTGAGACAATCAGTCTGGGGCTGGCCTTCGGCCGCCTAAATATTTTTGCGGGACATACCTTGCGGTTTAATGCATATTTTAATTATCCGAAAACCTTACCACAATTGGTTTGGCAGGGTAATGCACAATTTGTGGGACAGGAAGTCAATTTTGCGCCGGATGTACAATTATTTGCCTACAATGAATTTTCGGTAGGCGCAGCTTATGAGATCAATGAATTTTTGACCCTTGGCGGGAAAGTCAAGTATTTGTCCGGAGTAGCAGACGCTTCTTCTGAAGGAAATCAGTTGAATCTATTGACAGATGAAGCGGCCTATCAGCTTACGCTAGATGCCGATTACAGGGTTAATTCCTCAGGGACATTGACCTATGATGGTTTTGACGATCTGGACTTCGATTTTGAAGCGGGCGAATTTGACGCAAGTCAGTTTTTTACAAGTAATACAGGCGTTGCGTTTGACATCGGAGCGCATCTGACTTTTGGGCGATTAGACATAGCCGTAAGTGCGCTGGATATTGGTTCGATCAATTGGGAGGAAGACGTGAATAACTATACGCTAAGCGGGCTTTATGAATATCAGGGTTTGGATGTAGTAGAGGATGTATTGGATGATACCACGACGGTAGGTTCTGTGGTAGATTCGCTTCGGGCGTCGTATGATGTACGAGAAACGAATGAAAAATACAGTACCGTTTTGCCGACTCGATTTTATTTGAGTTCTACGTACTTGGTTAATAATCGCTTATCATTAGGTGGGGTTATTTATGGAGAGCGATACCGCGACGAATTTTTCACTTCTTTTGGTTTAGGAGCAGATGTATTGATTACAGATTGGTTGCGAGCAGGTGCTTTGTACGCGGTTCGAGATGACTCGTATGCGAATGTGGGAATTAATGCCATGATTAAGCTTGGCCCCATACAATTGATGGCTGCGACGGACAATATTATAGCCGCTTTTCAGCCAAAAGATACCAATAGCGCGAATGTACGAGTAGGGTTGAATTTGGTATTTCGAAAAAAAAGCGAAGAGATTCGGAAAATAGATGATATATCAGATCAGGAACGCTTTTTTAATAATAAGCCGAAGTTTTAGAGGTATTTATGTTTGATGGGGTG
>JALEHC010000089.1 GCA_022763215.1 Saprospiraceae bacterium | reverse complement strand
TACCAAATAATAAACCAAACAAAATACCCCAACTGACGGGTGTAAAAAGGGCATCGGCTTCACCGCCAAATCGCACACCCGCATTGGCCAAGGCGAAGATCGGCATGATACCAAAGGCGACATAGGGATGTAAGTTATGTTCTAGTTTTTGAAGTGGGGGTTGCACCTTGTCTACATAATCCTCTATTTCAGTAATCGCATTGAGCTGTCGTTTGGCAAGAAATTGCTTAGTTGCATTTGCTTTTGCATCCATAAATTCAGTCACCGACGATCGGGTTTCAGCTGCAAATTCGCGCATCCGAATGCGGTTGTTTGTCGGAATGAGTAAAGCAACTGCAATACCAGCTACTGTTGGGTGAATACCAGATTGGAGAATAAAATACCAAACAACCGTACCAAAAAGGAAATAAATCGTGGCATTACGCACATTGGTTACCTTGAGGATAAAGATAATTCCTAAAACCGCCATGGCAATAAAAACCATATTCCAAGCAATGGCCTCAGAATAGAAAATCGCAATGACTAAAACAGCACCGATATCATCGACAATTGCGAAAGCAGTCAAAAATACCTTCATACTGTTAGGTACGCGTTTACCGAGCAACATCAATATACCAAGTGAAAAGGCAATATCAGTGGCCATTGGAATACCCCAACCTTCAACGCCCGGGCTGTCAAACATAAATGCTAGGAAGAGTGCAGCAGGAATCACCATCCCGCCAATAGCAGCAAAAAAGGGAAGTGCTGCATTTTGAAGGTCAGACAATTCACCAACCTTTACTTCTTGTTTGATTTCTAGACCTACATAAAAAAAGAAAAGAGCCATGAGGCCGTCATTAATCCAGATGTGGAGGGGTTTGTCAATCATAAAATCGCCCAACCCAAGAGAAAGGTGTGTGTGCCAGAGTTCGTCATAGGTTTCGCCTATGCCAGAATTGGCCCACACAAGAGCGACAATAGAGCAAACAATTAATATCAAACCGCTCATCGCCTCTCTGTCGGTATATCTGGAAAAGGGCGAAGAGAGATTGTCAATAATTTTATCAGTGATCATTTTCGTGTTTTCTTCAAAACGAATCAGAGGGCTTTGAGTTCGGTTTAATTTTAACATTCAGGCGAACGAACATATCCGATAAGCGTGGAGTTTTAGAAACAAATTTTTAACAAAAAACCATTTGAAAATGAAAAAGTTAAGCATTCTTATCGTATTGCTTGCTGCAACTGTTACAGCCTTTGCTCAAGCGCGTTTTAACCCGAAAGTCGGACCTAGTTTCTCTTATTACAATAGTGATGGAGAAGACACTGAAATTAAAGGAAAAACCGGTTTTGTAGCAGGTTTTGATTTGCGTTTTGGTGAGACCTTTTACTTCGCACCTGGTGCTTATTATTTCCAACAAAAAAACCAGGTTGATGAAATTGGACCATTTGATATTTCGGGTGACAATTTTGAATTCACTACCCGTGGTATCCGTATTCCGCTTGTTGTAGGTGGTGATTTAGTAAAGTCGGAAGCACTCGGTATCAGAGTATATACTGGTCCGAATATATCTTTCATATTTGAAGATGAAGACGAATTTGCCGATTTCGAAGAATTATTCTTAAATGAAACGATCTGGGGTTATAACCTCGGTGCAGGAGTAGATTTCGGTATTGTATCTATTGATTTGAACCATGAATGGGGATTGACGAACATTTTTGATTCTGATACTATTGATTCACGCAATCACAGATTGTACTTGATGGTCGGTATCTTATTCTAAGAATCCCAAAAAATAATTCCATGTTTAGTCTGATCCTTTTTATTGTAAAATCAATTTTTAAATAATGTTACGATTAACCTTAATATTCTTTCTAATTGCATTGGTAGCCGCCATTTTTGGCTTCGGAGGTATTGCCTCCGGGGCGGTGGCGTTAGCCAAGCTTGCATTTTATGTTTTTCTGGTATTGTTCCTGGTATCTTTGATCGTGGGACTAATTAGAAGAGTGTAAACAAAAGAGTAACCAAATATAATTTAATGATGCTGTCTAAAATAATGAAAGTAAGTTTGTTTTGTAGTCTTGTGGTGATGATTATATCCTGCGAGCAAAATTATCCAAAGAAGTTGGAAATGCGGACCACACAGACCAGCTTACGCAAACATGAGACGGTAAATGAAATACAACAACTTCCTGCCGATACTTTTGAGTATGGCTCCAATATCTTGTTACTCAGTGAAGAAGATGCCAAAAACTGGGAAAATAGCCCGGAGGTCTTCTACGAACCGGATGCCATCGCTTATGATAAAAATTGGCGAAAGGAAGAGCTACAGCGCGAGCTGATGATGCGCGTGCCATGGCAAGAAACAGAACAGTAATATATGTTTTACGCCAACTTGGGTGAATAACCCAAATTTGACCAAGGGAGGAAGAAATTCCTCCTTTTTTTTTGACCAAAACGAATAGATATGGAACAAGTTTTTGAACAGCTGCGACCTGTATTATTAGCGATTGCTATTTTGGTGATCACTATTATTATAGCTTGGTTGTTTCGTCGGATTATCAATAAAATGATTATCCAGAATGCCCGGGTGATGAGGAGTGATCCCACCAATTATAAGTTTATTCAGCACTTATTTTCTGCGTTGATTTATATTTTCGGATTTACCATGGCTATTTTTACCGTGCCGGAACTGCGCGACCTGGCCACCTCTCTTCTGGCTGGTGCCGGTATTCTTGCAGTCGCCATTGGTTTTGCTTCTCAACATGCACTTAGTAATATTATTAGTGGTGTTTTTATCATTTTGTTTAAACCCTTTCGGGTAAATGACCGCCTGGAAGTCAAGCAACTCACTGGTGTTGTGGAAGATATTACCCTTCGACACACGGTAATCCGTGATTTTGAAAATCGAAGAATATTGATCCCAAATACCGTCATTAGTGATGAAGTGATCATTAATTCGAATTTCGGTGAAAACCGGATATGCAAGTGGATAGAATTTAGCGTAAGCTTCCATACAGATTTGGATCTGGCTAAAAAGATTATCCGTGAAGAAATCGAAAAACACCCCTTACACATTGATCCCAGAGATGCAGCGGCTAAGGCCAAAGGCGACGCTAAAGTGCCAGTGCGGGTGCTGCGCATTACTGATTTTGGGATACGCTTGCGCGGATGGGCATGGGCTTCAAGTGCACCAGATGGCTTTTTAATGGAATGTGATCTCAACGAAAGTATCATTCGTCGTTTTGAGCAGGAAGGAATCAGAATGGCATTGCCTCACCAACGATTAGAATTTAGTGGTAAGACAGTGCCGGTGGTGACTAACTCTGAATGGCCTGGAATTTCAGAACCGAAACAAAAAACACCCCGCCAATGATATTACCAAGGCTTGAAAAAAACTGGGTGGAAAGATAATCGAGTATACCAATCTTCTCGGAGACAATCATACCTGCAAACATTTCTGTAGAACCGACTATACAGTGATGTAAGGAACCAATACCGATAGCACCAGTAATTAGAAATACAATGAATATTCGACTGATCGTTTCTTGAGAGGAAGTTACGAGCCAAGATAATAGGCCCATCAGCCAGCCAGCTAAAAGACCGCTGCCTACTATGGCAATACCTTCGATTTCCATCAAATGCAGTGCAATTTCTTCCAAAGAATGATGGGTTAAAATATTGAGTTTTGGCCCCAGCCAAACAATCATAGTACCAATCAAGTAACCACCCAAAATATTTCCGGCATAAATCAAACCCCAAATCCGAGCTAGTGCACGTAAGGGTTGTTGCCCATCCAAGACCGGAAATACCGCTAGGGTGGTATGCTCCGTAAACAGAGCTGAACGGCCAAGTACCACAAATAAGAATCCAACTGGATAAGCGGCAGCCATGATCAATTGCATGGTCTCTTCTGAAGACTTTTCAGAAAACATCGTGTACAAAACGGCCATAATCAGGAGGCTAAATCCCAGATCCATTCCCGCAATAAAAGCGGACAAAAAGAGGCCTCGGTTGCTTCGTTTATATTCTTCTTGCCCCTCTTCGATCTGCTCCTGTGCAATTTGTTCCATCGATTTGGGACGATCACTAGGCAAATCATTAGGAGTAGAATTGGGTTCCTCTTTTTTTCTTTTAAGAAAATTAAACATGTATAACAAATTGGATTGTTGATTGAAAATAGTAGATGGGCATTTGACTGATGTTCAAGTATTTGCCTTCATGCCATTCGGCGGACAAGTTCGGCAAATAGCTTAAGCAAGTAAGCTGTAAAAGAACAGCAGCTGCACATTTAATAAAAGTAAAATTGAGTGCGATTGTTCGGTTGGATGCAAGCAACAACTAGAGGGCTACAAAAGACTACCAAACATGGGGTCTTTGATTTTTGTTTAAAAGCTGAGGAGAAGTATATGCCCTAATTGGATTAATAACCTTTTGTGATCAGATCATTTCATCCTGATAAAAAATGCTTATAATAGCTTTTTGAATACTTCTCAGCAAAAAAAGATATGGACGAATGAATGATACATTGACCAATGAACCACATCCGATCCAGGAACAGTTGCAACAATTGCAACAGCAATTAATAGCACTTTGGCGCGTGGAGGCTTCTGCCGAGCAGTTGTTTCATACCCCCAAAATGTTTGATAAGTGGACCAGACTGGTCAGAGAGATTGGTGAAGCGGAAAGCCTGCCTGAAACGGATATCGAGTTGCTCGAACTTGCCATACAATGTCTGGCTTTTGGCCATCTTAGAAAAAATCACGAAGCTGCCCTGGAAAAAGCACGGGAGCTAAGCGACCAAAATTTGTTGACTGCTGAGCAAACTGCTCAATTGGTAGCACTAATCCTTTTTGTGCATTCTGACCAAAAACCTACTGATTTGCCGCAAGGCGTATTATTTGATGCTATCTGGGCTTATACCGGAAAAAATAATTTTGACCGCGATGCCAATTTATTGCGCATTGAGTTAGAATATTTCGGCGAGACCATGGAAGAAGAAGCCTGGGGACAATATTTACTGCAACAACTGATTCAACATCCTTTTTACACCAATTATGCCGTCGAGCAATTTGGTAAAAAAAGAAGAGGGTATATCGCTGATCTGCGCAGTAAAATGAAAAAAAGCCAGATTACGGATCAGAAAGACCGCACTGGAAAAAATCTTGGCCGAGGTATTGATACTTTATTTCGAGTCAATTTTCGGAATCATATCAATATTAGTAATATTGCAGATGGTAAGGCAAATATTATGATTAGTATCAACACTATTTTGTTGTCGATCATGATTACATTGGGCAGTACGGGACTATTTCTGGAGCTTCCATCTTCCGATAAATTGGTTAATTATTTGCCGCTGTTTTGTTTGATGGGAACTTGCGTCGTATCACTCATCTTCTCCGTATTGGCTACCCGCCCTAAGATGACGAACAAATCAATAAAATTGGAAAAAGGAGCTAATTTGTTGTTTTTCAATAACTTTTTGAAGGTGTCGCAGGCGGAGTTCATAGATTATATTCAAGAGCTGAAGCATGATCAAGAGCAACTTTACAAAGACATGGGCAAGGATTTGTATAGTCTGGGCAGTGTTTTACAAAAAAAATACCGGCTACTGACCTTGGCCTATAATTCATTTTTAATAGGCATACTGGTGACGGTAGCATCTTTTATTATACGTCATTTATTTTAAAATTATATTTTGAATAACATTACATTTAAACACATTGACCATCCACATATTAAGAACATCTTTTTGCAAGCGCTGGAGGGCTATCCAGAGATAAAAGAGCACCAGCTGGAACTCGTTCAGCGCTCCATTCCAAAAACGACTATGCGTGCTCAGCCAATCCTCAACTGGAAGTTTTTTTTCAAAAAACGCCGAGCCTACCGTATAGAAATGAGTAATCACATCAGTTTGAGTGAATACATCAAAATCGAAGAATTACCAGAAGAAGTGTTATTGGGGTGGTTTGCGCATGAACTTGGCCATGTGCAAGATTATCTGCATCGTTCTGGCTGGAATATGATTGCTTTTGCAATTGGTTATGTCCTCTTTCCTACTTTTCAAATGGGAGTAGAACGACGTGCAGATGTTTTTGCGATACAAGCGGGATTTGCACAGGCTATTTTAGCGACCAAAAAATATATTCTGGAACACTCTACCTTGCCCGACCGTTACAAGAAGCGCATCGAAAAGTATTATATGTCGCCAGACGAGGTGGCCCTTATGCTGGCCGAAGAAGAAGATCTCAAATTAGACAAATTGATATAAAAAAAGCCCCTGCTCAATAGCAGAGGCCCTAACTAGCGTAGAAATGGTTTCTTTTATGCTTTATCGTAAGCTGGTAGCCAGTCCAGAAAGTCTTGCATCATTTCAGTTTTCATGACTTTCGGAAGTTTGATCTGGCCACCTTTCTTTTTTCTGGATTCGAGCCAATCATATATTTGTTGGTTGGTCACCACTCTAATATCAATACCTTTCAGTGCCTTTTGGCGAGCTACTCGGTAGTTTTTATTCAATTCTTTAAGTTGATTATCAAGCGTTACTTTGAGCTTTTCTTCTCCAATCTGCTGATCGTCCAACCCAATAATCCATTGGTGTTTCCACTCTTTCTGTTCGTTTTTCATGGCAGCCACTGCAAATTCGTGTACTTCAATATTCAATTCTTCACAAACGGCATTAATGGCTGTATTGATTTTTTCTTCGGAAAGCTGTGATCCGACAACATTCAGGAAGTATTTGGTTCGACCGGAAATAACCATCTCTTGTGTTTCCAAATTCTTGAATTTGATGGTGTCTCCAATCATATAGCGCCAACTTCCGGCAGGAGTAGAAATCAAAAGGGCATAATCGACTTCTTCTTCTACTTCTTCAATACCCAATACTTCTGGATTTTCTAATAAGTTGCCAGTTTCATCAAACCCACGATCATCAAATGGGATAAATTCATAATAAATACCATGATTTATCGCCAATTTCATATTCATGGTTCCAGGGCGGGCGGTATAGGCAAAAAAGCCTTCCGAAGCCAGGTAAGTATCAAGATAAGTGATCGGTTTACCCAGCAATTGTTCCATACTTTGACGGTATGGTTCAAAGGCAACACCACCTGAAAGGTAAAGGCTCAGGTTGGGCCAAATGTCATGGATATTGTTCAGATTGTTGCGCTCGATAATGGTTTGTAGCATCATCTGCACCCATGACGGAATACCTGCAATAGCTCCGATATCCCAAGAAGGTGCTTCTTTTGCAATTTTTTCCACACGTTGGTCCCAATTATCAATTTCTGCAATATCAGGCCCGGGGCGATAAAAGCCACCAAACCAAGGTGGAAGATTACTGGCATTGATACCACTAATTTCTCCTTCTTTGTGTCCATCTCGCTCATCGAGATTAGAAGAACTACTAAGCATTAGCACTTCTTTTTCGAAAAGCTCTGCTGGCAAATCGAATTTATCCAATGTCAATGCTTGAGAAATTCCTACATCTCTGAATGACTTTAACATTTCATCCGTGACGGGTATGCGCTTACTTTTTTTACCTGTGGTACCGCTTGACAAAGCAAAATATTCGGGTTGTCCGGGCCAAGTAACATTAGGATATTTCTGCTGATTGCCCCACCAACGATCATGAATTTGGTGATAATCCACAATCGGAACTTCCTGTCGGTAAGCCTTTACAATATCTTTTTCTTTGAGTAGTTGTGGAAAGCCATGATAAATTCCAAAAGCGGTATGCTGTGCACTTTCCAGTAAAAGTCTTAGTTGTTTGTGTTGTGCCTGCTGAGCATTTTCTACCTCACTGCTCAATGTGTTGCGTAAGGTGATTGCAGACTTAATAATTTGCCCGAGTATAGCCATATGTTTTTTCTATAAAACGGATTTTGTTTAATGGGGTTCGTCAAAGTGATAAAATGCCGACACTTTTTTTTCTTTCTTTTTTGATTCGCGACATTCGGCGGGCAGCTTCGGCAAATTTACCTCAACAGATGTACCGATCCACGACGTTGATCATCAATGCCGAGTTCATTAGTGAAAGTCAGCCAATACACATACACGCCAATAGTTGCATCCTCTCCATTAATACTGCCATCCCATTCGTTATCTGGATTATCAGATTCAAAGACCAAATTACCCCAGCGATCAAAAATTTGCATCTGATATGCCTGAAAAACACAGTTTCTAAAAATATTTAGGCGATCGTTAAAACCATCATCATTAGGTGAAAAAGCATTCGGAATATAGATGTCGCATTTACAGTCATCAAGGGTGATTTCTACTTCATCCGTATCGGTACCACAATCATTTTGTACAATTACCTGATAACTTCCTCCACGGAAAACCTCCAATGTTTGTAAATCAGAACCATCCTGCCAGATGTACGTATCAGCAGCACTACCGGCATCAAGAATCAGGCTATTGCCTTCACAAATGACTTGGTCGGGGCCTAAATCTGCTTGAGGAGAAGTACCGCTAGTGATCATTACCATATCGCTGACTTCACCACATTCATTACTAACGGTGATACCATACGCTCCGCTTTCTCTTACAACCAGCGTGGCTTTATCTGAACCATCTGACCAGAGAATGCTACCATTTTGGGCATTAGCTGGTAAAAGAAAAGAGTCCTGATCGCAATAAACTTGATCTCCTCCAAGGTCAACTGTCGGGTTGAGTACGACCTCTACTTCGATTTCATCTGTGGCTTCGCCACATGCATTAGTTATGGTTACTGCATACAAACCAGATTGGCTAATATCATAAGTTGTGCCCATGAAACCATCCTGCCAAAGGTAGGTGGCGTCACCTTGTGTCGCATTTAGCGAAAGCGAAGTCCCTTCACAAAGGATGGTGTCTGCTCCTAAATCAACAGTAGGAGTGGCTGCAAAAGTGATGTCGATCTCATCGTTCGCCTCGCCACAGGCATTCGAAACCGTAACGGCATAAGTGCCAGATTGGTCTACTTCCAAGGTCGGCAGCATAGTGCCATCTTGCCATACATATTCAACATTATTTTGGGTAGCATCAAGGGTATAGGATGCTTCATCGCAAAAAAACAATTCTTCTTCTCCAAGATCGATCATTGGTTGATTGAGTTCGAAAACTTCAATCGTATCCGAATAAGTACAAAATGGATCGGAAACTTCCACCCAATACGTTCCGGGCATTTCTACGGTAAAGGTCGGTAGCATGGAGCCATCTTGCCATAGGTAAGTAGAATTAGGCGTGCTGGCATCTAATACTAAAGATGCGCCTTCGCACAAAAATGCATCTTCACCCAAATCAAAAGGAATTGTTTCGTTGTAATCGACCACAATGGTATCAACCCCAGAGGTACATGATGAGCCAACGGTTACATAATAAGTTCCGGCTTCTGTAACGGTAAATGTGGGTTCCGTAGAATCGTCTTGCCAAACATATGATCCACCTGGAATACCTACATCCAGGCTTAGCGTTTGGCCTGCACAAAGGGTGGTATCATTTCCAAGATCAACTTCCAGCCCCTGCGATATAAAATCGCCTTGTAACAGGCAAATACCGTCAATGCCTACATAAGTCATTGGCAAAGGTTGAAATTGAAGGGTCACGACATTATTAGGTGCAACAAAGGAAAAACAGACTTTTTCCCAGGTAAATAAGGTATTGTCGAGAGGAGAGGTGTAAATCACGTTATTGGCGATGGAGACCTGAACTTGGGTCGGATCATCGAATAAAAGCCCGGTGGCTTCAATACCCATAGAGGCATATTCAAAAGATACGGTATAGGTTTCGCCAGCCACGAGGTTGAGCGTCTGTGAAACACTTTCCACACCATACATATTTTGCCAAGTCCCACCATCTTCGGAGGCTTCTGGGGTGCCTGTCCAATTGTAGCCAGGGGTGGTATTGAGTGGTCCAAACGGATCATTGATGTCTGGGGTAGAATTAGCGGACCAGCCGGGGGCTGTAATGGCTTCTCCTTCCATACTGTCAAATGAGCCATTGGTAATGAGGTTGCCCGGGCATTGAGCTAAGAGGTGAAGGCTTGAACAAAAAAACAGGAATAAGAGGATAAGATTCGTTTTCATGCTTTAGGTATTTT
>JALEHC010000539.1 GCA_022763215.1 Saprospiraceae bacterium | reverse complement strand
CGATATGTCTGTTGTTGTAATTGCAGTAGGTATAAGCCTTTCGGCAAATCAGTAGTCGAGATTTGTCCATCCTGCACTTGCCCTGTACGGAGCAATTGTCCTTGTGCATCAAACAAACGCCATGCTTGGTTCGGAGCCACATTTTTGATTTGGATACTTTCCTGAAATGGATTGGGGAAAACGGTAACCCTTTCTTCAATCGGATCCGCGATATCTGTCAACATACAATTGACCGGATCAGGCAGTTCTTCCACGCCAAAAAATCCAAACTCTTCAAAGCCAAGGTATTCCACCTGACAATCGGGTGTGACCTGAAATTTCCAGGTATAGTAGTTGTCGCAACCATCAAAGCAGTCGTTCCATTCAAACCTGAAGTCCAGCAAGCGGTTGCCCATGTTGTCGATGTCGAAAGTAATTCGACCAGCTCCGCCGATCAGGAAGTCTGGTTCGCCGTACTGCACTGCGGGTACATTTGCCGCAAGGTCATTACCAAGTGCGTACAGATTGAGTAGTTGGTCTGTTTGCAATACCCCTGCACCGATGCTACTGATATAGTTGGTGAGTGTAAAATTGTACTCGGTGAGCATAGAATCGAGGTAATTATTTCCCGTAAGGGTATTGCCTGCGTCCCAAGCGGCTCCGATAGCCGATTCGGTATCAACACCGACTAAAAAACCAGTACTGATAGGGCTAATGGCCACATCATGCACACAATACAAATTGAAAATCGAGTCGCGTTGTGGTAGCTCTGTTGCATTGTAAACCGCAGCAATTGCTTCAAAAATAGTATCCTGCCAGCTTTGCGGAATTTCAATTTTGTTGTAATCTGGGCTATTCAGGGCGTTCATACGTTTCATGGCCAGGCTTTTGACATCCCGGTCGTAGGCTTGTTCGAGTTCAATTGGCACATTGCAAGAGGAGTTGACTTGTGCGTGTAGGCTTACGCCAAATAGAAAAAGTAAAAAGATAAATAGTAAACGATTAATCATATTTTAGTTTTTTTTGTAAGACGGTTGCTAAGTTAATAATGGTTTGGTGCACTTTTTTTGAACAGTATCCGCAAAACAAAAAACATGAATCGATTTGTCAGACTTGCCATCGTCTTTCCTCTTTTTGTTGCTTTGCTCATCGGCACTTTTTATTGGATTGAAGCGGATAAGGAAATTTTTATCTTGGGCCCACCCTTAGGCGATAACAAACCTATGACAGTCATCGAAAATACTATTAAAACCCTTCATCATTCCAAGGCAATTGAAGCGCAACAGGCAGATGGGAGTAAGCTTGTCACTCTGGAAAGTGCTTATAACCTGCATCTTAATAAAGCATTCATCCAGGTGCAAGATGGTCATTCGACTCAGAGTCGTATTCAGCGAAAGCTGAACCTAAAAAAAGTATCGACCTGGTTGGGAATCGTTCTGTTTGGTGGGTTTATGCTGTTTCAGATCGCATTGGCTGCTGGTATGCCGTGGGGGGAATATGCCTGGGGAGGGCAAAATCGAGTACTGCCTTCGAATTTTAGGAAAGGGAGTATAATCGCAGCGTTGATTTTTGGGGTAGGAGTTTTGATAATTATGCAACTTGGGGGACTGATACAATTTGCACTACTGGGGTGGATCGCGCCGACGGTTACGGCTATTTTGTTTCTTATTTTTCTGTGGAGTATAATTGGAAATAGTCTTTCCGGAAGTAAGAAAGAACGGCTTGTCATGATACCCCTATCGGTATTATGTGCTTGGGTTTGCTTTGCTTTTTTGATTTTTTGAGGCTAAGCTGCTTCGTGAATAATAGCTTCTAGTTTGGACTTAATTTTCTTTTTACTCATAAGGCCACGCATTTCACCAATTTTTTTCCCTTCCTTTAAGATAAGCGTATAGGGAAAAACTTCAATGGGCCACCTTTCGAATAATTGCTCATTTTGGCGGGCAGGAGCCCTATAAAATTTGACTTCATCAAATTCTACGGCCAATTCTTTCATATAAGTATCCAGAATATGGGAGGCACCACTCCATTCTGTGACGATGGAGAGAACAATGGGTTGCTCCATGCTTTTTTCAAGTAATTTTTCTGGATGTACTTGCTCTAAGTTTGTATAACGTGAATTCAAAATCTACTGGTTTTTGTTCACACAATCTATTGCGCTCGTCAATCATTGAACAAATATTTTGACTTTACTATAACTCAGCTATCCGTTTGGTGTTCGGAAGTTTTTGATTTTTTGGCTTTTCTTTCGACAAATAGCTTACCAGCTACCATCAATACGATAGCAAAAGCTTGTACATTGTATCAAGAATGTGTGAGCGCGAAGCAAGTTTTGTTTTAATTAATGCTGAAGTTTAGGATAACATTTTTCTGATTGTAGCCATTTGGTGATCGCGTCTAATAGCGCACTTATCCATGTTCTGGCCGATTGATCCCAAATTTCCTAATTTTAGAAGCCAAGGTTTTGCCATTCATGTCCAGTAGTTCTGCGGCACTGTTTTTTCCAGTAATTTTCCAGTTACAACGGTTTAGAGCATCAATAATGTGTTGTTTTTGCATTTCTTCGAAGCTGAGAAAGTGCTTCGATCTACGACCACGTCGGTTGTTTTTAAGTCGATTGAGCACGGCATCAATATTTAGTTTGTCGCCATCGCTCAAAATTAAGGCCCTTTCCACTATATTTTCTAACTCTCGAACATTACCTGGGAAGTTATACTTCATGAGACTCTCAATAGACCTTTTTGGAATTTTGACCATTGGTCGTCCTTCTTTCTCACAAAATTTCTTGACAAAATGTTGGACAAGCAACGGAATGTCTTCTCTTCTTTCACGAAGTGGAAGGTTGCGAATTGGAAAAACATTTAATCGATAATAAAGGTCTTCTCTAAATTTGCCTTCTTCAACTAGTTTTTCAAGATTTCGGTTAGTTGCTGCAATCACCCTTACATCTGTTTTCAGGGTACTGGTACCACCAAGGCGTTCAAACTCCCCTTCTTGCAATACTCTGAGCAACTTCGCTTGCAGGTCGAGTGGCATTTCGCCGATTTCATCCAGGAAAATAGTACCATGATTGGCCAATTCGAAACGCCCCATTTTGCGTTGAATTGCTCCGGTAAAAGCTCCTTTTTCGTGACCAAACAACTCTGATTCAATCAGGTTTTCAGGTAGCGCAGCACAATTAACTTTAATCAGCACCGCATCTTCCCGATCACTCAATTGGTGAATGGAGCGAGCCAGCAACTCTTTACCAGTACCGGTTTCACCCAAAATCAATACGGTAGCCTCTGTTGTCGCCACCTGAGCTACTTGCCGTAAAACGGTTTGATATTTTTCACTACCCGTAATGATGTTGTTGAAGTTATATTTTTCTGTGACTTCCTCTTTCAGATAGGTTTTCTCTTCTTTGAGTTTGTCCTGTAGCGTTTCAATTTCTTCGATAGCCTTTTCCAGTTCTTTTTCGCGTTTTTTACGCTCTGTGATTTCGCGATAAGTGAGACAAGCGCATTCGCCATCAGCGAATTGTACAAAAGTGATATTGGCTTCGATTGGAATGGATCGGCCTTGCTTGTCGCGAATTTCGTGCTCTAGCTCGTATGTTTTCTCTTGTCGGAAAACTTCCCAATTGTCAAAGAAATCGTAACCATCAAATATGGTATTGATATTGAGTTCTTCCAGTTCGGCATGTGTATATCCCAACAAATGTGAAGCAGTATCATTAAAATAGATAAAGGATTTATCTGGGCGCACCCAGAAAATCATATCATTAGACTGGTTGAGTGTATGATAAATCAAATCCAGCAATTGGCTTCGGCCAATCTGGAGAGATTGATTTCTGACAAAGGCGCAGATGAATTCTTCGCCTTTATATTTCAGGTATTTGCTTTCAGAGATGACCGGCAGCAATTGGCCGTCTTTTGTTCGTTGGATTGATTCTGTACGAACATGCTTTTCTTTGCGGAGCGTTTTCCATCGTTGAGCCCATTGTTCTTCGTTGAGTGGAGGTACAAAGTCGAATACATCCATTTGTAGTAGCTCCTCTTGGGTGTAGCCCAATTGTTCGCAAACCGCTTTGTTGACGTATTGGATGCTGCGATCTTCTTTTACCCAGAAGATCATTTCAATTGCATTGTCCATTGTAAACTGGGACATATACATTTCTTCGCTTCGTGCGGAGATTTTGGATATATCCTGAAGTGTACCATATATTTTAGACGTAATACCTTCTGAAAAGAGGGTTGTACCAGAAACCTTTAAGTTGCGATTGCTATCGGGCATGCGCAAATCATAATCAAAATCGCGGCCTTCTGATACTGCCTGACGAGCTTGGCAGAGCAATTCCGAGGAGTTGTCTTTACCAATCTTTTGGCAAAGCCATTTCAGGAAATCTTGGTCGCCGAAACTCATTTCCTCTGCTTCACCGCCGATTAGTTTGTTGACTTCCGCCGTAATCAATACATTTTTCTTAACCAGGTCATATTCCCAGCCACCTACCTGAGCTATTTCTGCGGTAAGCTCAAGCAAATCTTTATATCGATTGGTTTCCAGTAGATTTTCGAAAGTATAACAGCAGAGTGGTTCGTTGTCGATAAAGACGATACGTAGGGTAGTAACAACGGGAAAGAGAACACCAGAAGACGTAAATAACTCTGATTCGATGACTATTTCTTCATCGTTTTGGAGTCGGCTCCATTTCTTTTTCCACCCCAGAAAGCTATATCGTGGGTTGATTTCATAAATGGATCTGTCAAGTATTTTCTTACGCGTGTAGCCTAGCTCCGAAGCAGCAAGTTTGTTGGCACCTTTAATCGTACCAGACTCATCCACAAGGATAACACCTCGCTGAATAAGATTTAATAACTTCAGTTGAGTTAAAAAATTACGGCTTTGCGTAGATTTAGTCATTATCGATCTTGTTTCTTGTAGTTTAGTGTTTGTTATATGCTATTTGTTTGCGCATCAAGCAGTTAGTGAATTCCGGGTTGCCCCTTTGTGTAGCTAAACAAGGAGGAACCTAAAGGGTTATGTTTAGGCGGGTAATCATACTTATTGTATGAGCTATATTTTTCGCAAGTTTTTGAATTTGGCCAAAAGCCAAACAATGATGGCCCGGCAAAGTTTATGAGTGCATTAAACAAAATTTAATGTGGCTATTCTTTTTCTTCGGCAAAAACTTCTTTCAGGCGTTGGTTAATATCTTGTAAGCTTTGCTCTGTTTGTTTTTTGATGGAAGACCATTCTGTTTCGACATTTTTGCTCAGCT